>CAZIMU010000087.1:0-7742 GCA_964540355.1 uncultured Fibrobacteraceae bacterium
GGTTCGCTTTTTCCTTTTCACAACTGGAGCCCCGATGGTCACAGTGCGGCACCAACTGCGGTGTCTATGTTTGCGGCTGGCGTTATGATGAAGATGGGCTGCTATGGCTGCTTGAGGGTTGCAATGTATTTAATGCCAGAGGGAGCAAAGTTCTGGCTGCCCTACATAGTCTTGCTTGTTCTGTTCAATGTTGTGGCAGCGGCATTTATCGCAATTAAGCAGCGCGATTTGAAATATATAATAGCCTATTCCTCCATATCCCATTTAGGGCTTATATTCCTTGGGCTTTGCGCTACAAATTTAATTTCCATAAAGGGAGCTAGTTTGCAAATGCTCTCGCACGGATTTTTAACGGGTTTGTTCTTTGCTTGCATAGGAATGATTTACGGCAGAACGCACACTAGAATGGTTGACGAAATGGGCGGTTTAATGAAGGTTATCCCGCTTATGGGAGTTGGTTTTGTGATTGCTGGCTTCACTGGGCTTGGGCTTCCGGGTCTGAGCGGTTTTGCGGCAGAACTCCCCATTTTCATAGGTTCGCTAGGAGCGAGCAACAAGGTGGTTCAAGTAGTGGCTGTTTTTGCTATTCTCTCCATAACCACAACTGCCGTTTATGTTTTGCAAGCCACAAATAAAATGCTAAGTGGCCCGCTAAATCCAAAGTTTTCTTCCTTACCACCAATAACCATGCCAGAAAGAATTGTTTTGGGCGTTTATTTTATTTGTTTGTTTGGCATGGGTTTATTGCCAGGCTGGATTTCTAAATTTTTAGATACGAGTTTATTACCGATTTTTGCAAATATTAACAGATAAACAGAAGGGAAAAATTATGGATAATGAGAGTGCCGCAACAAAACGCAAAACCATATTCCTTGTTGATGACAACATCACAAATTTGACTATGGGCAGAAATGTGCTTTCTGGTCATTATAACGTAGCCACCGTGGATAGCGGGCAACGTATGTTGAAAATGCTTGAAAAAAATATTCCAGATATGATTCTCCTCGATGTTGAAATGCCGGAAATGAACGGCTACGATGCGATAAAAATAATAAAAAGCAAAAGAGAAACCAAAGATATACCGATTATTTTTTTAACGGCAAAAAGCGATAGTGATAGCGAACTTGAAGGTTTATCATTAGGCGCTATAGATTACATAATAAAGCCATTTTCTCCTCCGCTTTTGCTAAAACGCATAGAAACACATTTACTTGTTGAATCGCAAAAAGAAGAACTCTTGAATTATAATAAAAATCTTCAGAGTTTGGTGGATGCAAAAACAAGAACGGTTTTGGAGCTTCAAAATGCCATTTTAAGGGCTATGGCAGAGCTTGTGGAAAACCGCGATGATATAACGGGCAAGCATTTGGAAAGAACTCAGAGTTATTTGAGTTTGTTGATCAATGCCATTAAAAATCACCCTTTGTATGCAGATGAGGTGAGTAATTGGAACATAGATTTGGTGTTGTTATCTTCGCAGTTGCACGATGTTGGCAAAATTGTGGTGAAAGATGAAATTCTCAAAAAGCCCGGTAAACTTACAAATGAGGAATTTGCTGAAATAAAAAAACACGCTATTTTTGGAGAAAAAATTATTGATAAAATAAAACGTAATGCAACTGAGCACGAATTTTTGGAACATGCTAGGATTTTTGCTACTTCTCACCACGAAAAATGGGATGGTACCGGATATCCAAGAGGGTTGAAAGGAATTGATATCCCTCTTCAAGGCAGGCTTATGGCCATAGCCGATGTTTACGATGCTCTAGTTTCAGACAGGCCTTATAAAATGGCATTCACGCACGAAGAAGCCGTTAAAATTATCTTAGAAGAAAAGGGAACACATTTTGATCCTGATTTGGTGGATATTTTTATAGGAATTTCCGATAAATTTAAAGAAGTCGCACACTCTTTCAAACAGATTAGCTGAATATGAAACGAAATAGATTTATCATATTTTCCGTTGTGCTATTTTCGGTAATTTTTATAGCGGGAAGTGGGATTTTTATTTTTTTTCTGCAACAAATTATACGAACAAACAAGGGAAATGAATTAACTCAAATATTGGAAATTGAACGAATAAAGCTGGAAGCATCGGTAAATAGCGAAATAGCCATTGCTCTTAAAATGGCAGGTTCTCCTTTGATACAAAATTATTTTGCCGACCCAGAAAATCCTGAACTCAAAAAAATGGCTTTTGAGGAAATAGCAGGATATCGCAAGGCTTTTGCGGCAAACTCGGTTTTTTGGGTAAATGATATTGATAAAAAATTTTTTTCTGATGACTCTTATGCTTACACAGTTGATACAGCAGACCCAAATAATTACTGGTATTTAATGACACTTAACAAAACGGAGAGATATAATTATAATATCAACTACAATCCAGACCTTAAGGTTACCAATTTATGGATTAATGCGCCAGTTTTCAACAGCAAACATAAACCCATAGGCATTTTGGGTTCAGGCATAAACCTTTCGGAATTTATGAATAAGTTGTATAAAAACTACGACCGTGAAGCAGAACTTTACTTTTTTAATGCACTCGGAGAAATTACTGGTGCAAAAAATGTTGAGCTGGTAGCTACGAAAAAACACATTAACGAAGAGTTGAGCGAAGCTGGTTTTGATATTGTTGAACGTGCAAAAAAATTTAAACCAAATGAAATGCAAACTTTCGATATCAAATCTGGGAGAATTGCCCTAGGCACGGTTCCTTTGCTAGGCTGGTATTCTGTGGCACTTATGCCAGACAGTCTAAACGACTATAAAACCAATATGACAGGATTATTTATAGCTATGATGGTGGTAATGGCTATAACTATTATTATATTCAATATATTTATTTCTAGGCTTCTTAAACCTTTGCACAAAACAATGGACGATTTAAAAGCCGCTTCAAAAGCTAAAAGCGATTTTCTCGCTAGAATAAGCCATGAGATAAGAACTCCTATGAACGCGATAACTGGCATGGCAGAACTAGCTTTGCGCGAAAATATACCACATTCTGCCAAAGAGCATATTATCACAATTAAACAGGCTGGAAACAATCTATTATCTTTAATCAACGACCTCTTGGATTTTTCAAAAATAGAGAGTGGCAAATTGGAAATAGTCCCTAGCAACTACCTATTTTCCTCACTGATTTTTGATGTGGTGAATATAATTAAAATGCGTGTTATTGACTCAAATATCAGTTTTGTTGTGAATATAGATAGCAAAATCCCAAATTCTCTTTTTGGAGACGAAACTAGAATAAGGCAGGTGCTACTCAATATATTGAGCAACGCCGTGAAATATACGAAAAAAGGTTTTGTTTCCTTTTCCATAAGCGGAGAGATAACAGAAGACGAGGTTTTATTAACTATAGATGTATCAGATAGCGGCAATGGCATAAAACCAGAAGATTTAAATAAACTGTTCAGTGAGTTTGTGCAAGTTGATTTGGCATCCCACAAAGGCGTTGAAGGTACGGGGCTTGGCCTTGTGATAACAAAAAAACTTGTTAATGCCATGGGTGGAGACATTGAAGTTCAATCGGAATACGGCAAGGGTAGCACGTTTAGCATTAAGCTTTCGCAAAAAATACACTCACCTGAGCCTTTGGCATCGGTAGAAAAAGCAGAAGAGAAAAGCGTTCTTGTTTATGAGCAAAATAAGATATATGCAAGTTCCATAGTTTACACCGTGGAGAATTTGGGCGTGGATTGCCATAAAGTTGAAGACGATGAAGATTTGCATAAAAAGCTGCAAGATAAAGATTATACATTTTTGTTCGTTTCTTATTCCCTGCTTAAAAATGCCAAAGCAATAATAAAAGTACTTAAATCCAAAACCGAAATAGTTGTTTTAACAGAATTTGGGCGTGTATCAATGAACATAAATTTTGACATATTGGCTATGCCCGCACATTCCATATCCATTGCAAATATATTGAATGGAATATCTGATAACAATTTCTCATATAGCACAAATGAAGATGCCTATGCACAGTTTAGCGCACCTAAAGCTAGAATTCTCATTGTGGATGATATTGGTACAAATTTAAAAGTAGCCGAGGGCTTGATGTTGCCTTACAAGATGAGAATTGATTTGTGCTTTAGCGGTGCAGAGGCAATTGAAATGATAAAGAAAAACTTTTACGACCTAGTGTTTATGGATCACATGATGCCAGGAATGGATGGTATTGACACTACAAAGTTCATAAGGGAAATGGGCAGTGAAAATCCGTATTATGCAGATTTGCCAATTATAGCATTGACTGCCAACGCGGTATCTGGCACAAAAGAGATGTTCCTTTCAAACGGTTTTAATGACTTTTTGTCAAAACCTATAGACATTATTAAGCTCAATGTAATTCTCGGAAAATGGATTCCAAAGGAAAAGCAAGAAAAATTGAACGCAGATATAAATGAGGTAGAGGTAGAAGGATTGGACTCAAAGATAGACATAGTTGTTCTTACCGCTTTCCATAAAGATGGATTAAGGAAAATAAAAGAAATCAAAAAATGCCTAGAAGTGAAAAGCTATTCTACATACACAACTTATATACACGAGTTAAAGAATGATTGCTCAAATCTTGGGGCTCATGATCTGTTCGAGCAGGCAGAGGCTTTGGAAATTGCAGGCAAACAGGAAAATTCTAGATTTATTGATTCGAACAATCTTCAATTTTTAATATCTTTGAAGATACTGTTAAACAATATTAAAAAGGTGATATGATGTTTGGGAAAATAAAAGAAATATTTGTAAAATACAAGGCACTTATGCTAGATTATGGCGGTGAATCTAGTCGCGATACTTTTAAAGGCGAATTGAATTACGAAGCTAGTACCCTTTTCTTTACTATGATACTATGCGCAGTAGCGTGGTTGCCTTATATTCAGAATGACCTCATATTGCACCAGTATCCAGTATTTGTTGTTTGTCTTCGCATTGGGCTAAGCGTGCTGAGTATTAGCCTAATGGCTTTGAAACTTACAAATCGTTTTAGACATAGTCCAGATTTAATGATGAAAATATTGATAGGTTATCTCTATTATGGAACCATGCTTATTACAGCTACGTCTGGCAAATCTGCAACCTCGTATATAGGTGGGTTTTGCCTTATAACCATGGTGAACACTTTTGCGCCTTTTACATTTAGATGGAAAGTTATAAGCATTTTTTCAGCTATTATAATATTTTTTGTAATTGGAGCATTTACTGGTTTGGATTTTTCAAATACTGCCACTATATATTCCATTAACGATTTATTTTCTGCGCTATTTATAAGTATGTTTCTCTCTTATATCACCAATGAGACAAAGTATAAAGCCTGGATGCGGCGGCAAAATTTATTTAAACTTTTAAAGATGAACGAAGAACTCGCTATGAAAGCTGAAAGTGCTTCTAGGGCAAAGAGTGATTTTCTAGCAAAAATGAGCCACGAAATACGTACACCGATGAACGCTATAATAGGTATGTCGGAGTTAGCCTTGCGCAAAGATATGTCAAATAGTGTACGCGAAGATGTTATAGTGATAAAACAATCTGGCGTGAATCTTTTGTCAATAATAAACGATATTTTAGATTTTTCAAAGATAGAGAGCGGCAAGCTGGAAATAGTTTCTACCAATTATTTATTCTCTTCGCTGGTAAACGATGTTATAAGCATTATCAGAATGAGGATTATAGACTCTAAGCTTCGCTTTGTGGTGAACTTGGATGGCAGCATACCAAATGAGCTTTACGGAGACGAAACGAGAGTTAGGCAAGTATTGCTAAATATATTGAGCAACGCGGTGAAATACACCAAAGAAGGCTTTGTATCTTTTTCTGCCAGTGGAGAAATTATAGACGATAACGTGGTTTTAACCATAGATGTTACAGACAGCGGCATGGGCATAAAACCAGAAGATATGAAAAAATTGTTCAGCGATTTTGCTCAGTTTGATTTGGAACTGAACAAAGGGGTTGAAGGCACAGGTCTTGGGCTCTCCATAACCAAAAACCTAATTGAGGCTATGGGCGGGGATATAAACGTTGTGAGCGAATATGGCAAAGGCAGCACTTTCACCATAACACTTCCGCAAAAAATCCGCTCTCCTGAGCCTATGGCTAAGGTGGATAACCCCGAAGACAAGAGCGTGCTTGTATATGAGCCTTTGCAGATATACGCAGATTCAATGATTTGCGCAATAGACACTCTGGGTGTATATTGCACGTATGCAACAGACGATAAAACATTCCGAGAAAAACTAGCAGAAAGAGATTATTCCTTTGTGTTCATTGAATTTCTTTTGTTAGACGATGTTCGCAAGATTATGATGGATGTTGGCTCCAAGGCTCAAATTGTGCTTATAGCAAACTTTGGAGATGCCATAGCAGACAGAAGTTACAGCGTTCTCGCTATGCCTGTGCATTCCATATCGGTAGCCAATGTTCTAAACAATGTTTCTGAGAGTTTCTCTTACAATGCAAGCGAAACCATAATTAAGTTTATCGCACCCAAAGCAAGGGTTCTTGTTGTTGATGATATAAGCACAAACCTCAAAATATGCGAAGGATTGATGCTTCCTTACAAAATGCACGTGGATTCATGCCTTAGCGGAGCAGAGGCAATAGAACTCGTGAAAAAGAATGAATACGATATAGTGTTTATGGATCACATGATGCCAGATATGGATGGTATTGAGACAACAAGGCGCATAAGGGGATTGAGGATCGAAGATGTACGTTATTTGAACTTGGCCATAATTGCGCTAACTGCCAACGCTGTGTCTGGTGTAGAAAAAATGTTTCTTTCTAATGGTTTTAGCGATTTTATGTCAAAACCCATAGACACAAAAAAATTAGATTCCATATTGGAGAAATGGATACCAGAAGAAAAGTGGGAAAAGGCGACCGAAGAAATAAAAAGCGATATTGACTCTGAGGTAAAGATAAAAATAGATGGAGTTGATGTTAGGAAAGGGATAACCATGACAGGCGGAACCTTTGAGAGCTACGCCCAAACCTTATCCGCCTTCCATAAAGACGGATTAAAGAAGATAGAAGAGATCAAAAAGTGCTTGGAAACGGATAACTATCCTTTATACACCACTTATGTCCATGCGTTAAAGAGCGCATCTGCAAGCCTTGGCGCAGCTAATTTGTCTGAGCAGGCAAAGGTATTGGAAATAGCGGGCAGGCAAGAAGATTCCTCATTTATCAGATTGCACAATCCCAATTTCTTAATATCTTTGGAAACGATTTTAAATAATATAGGTACGGCCTTAAACAGCGTGAAACAGGAAACATCCCTTGATTTTGATTTGTTGAAAAGTGAACTTTGTAAATTAAAAGAAGCATTTGATGCTTTTGACTTTGGTGCTATTAACGAAATAACGGGAAATTTGCAAAAATTTCTACAGATACCAAAAATAGGGGAAACCCTGGAAAGCGTTTTGCAAGACACTGTTGTCGGTGAATACGAAAAAGCCGTGGCAGCTATAGACATTTTGTTAAAGGAGGTAAAATGAACATAGAGCAACGCATGGAAGAATTTACGCTAGAAGGCAAGAACTTCGTTTACTATGACTTGTCTGAGTTTAAAACAAATGATGAATTCTTGGAATTTACCAAAGTGGCTAAGGAACGCATAACCAAATATGCCGAACATTCCCTATACACCATAACGAACATAAGAGATGTGAAATTCGATTCAGAAACTAAAAATATAGTAGCAGACTGGATGGAGCACAATAAGCCTTATGCAAAAT
>CAZIMU010000088.1:0-7722 GCA_964540355.1 uncultured Fibrobacteraceae bacterium
AAACTACCTCAACAGAAGTTTCGGCTGCAAGCTCTGCACTGCCTACAGGCCAAGCCACCCCAGTTAAACTCTCGTTATGTCCCAAAATTTGCCACAATTCTTCGCAAAGATGGGGGGCAAAGGGGTGCAAAAGCTTAACAAAAATTTCGCAAGGCTCGCGGTAGCGCAACTGTTGCTTAATCAGTTCATTGTTGAACACCATCAGTTGGCTAATAGCTGTGTTAAAGCGCATATTTTCAATATCATCGCTAACTTTCAAAATGCTTTGGTGCATAAGGCGAGTTAATTCTTCGGGTGGTGCGCTATCCGTATATTCTGGGGAACCTTCATCTCCAGCTATGGAACGCATTGCACGGCTCAAAAAACGATACATTCCCTCTATGCCCTGAGGCTGCCAAGGTTTAACTGCATCAAGCGGGCCCATGAACATCTCGTAAAGCCTTAGAGAATCTGCTCCGTATTGGCTCACAACATCGTCTGGATTAACCACGTTTTTAAGGCTTTTGCTCATCTTTGCAATAATTTGCTTTAGCTCTTCATTTGTGCCCTTGCGATAAAATTTACCATCTTTCTCTTCTACTTCATCGCTTGGAACCTTTGCACCAGAGGCTGTTTCGTAGGCAAAGGCTAAAATCATTCCTTGGTTGAAAAGTTTTTGAAAGGGTTCGTCTGTGGAAACAAAACCCAAATCAAAAAGCACCTTGTGCCAAAAGCGGCTGTAGAGCAAATGCAAAACTGCATGTTCGGCTCCGCCAACGTATAAATCAACGGGCATCCAAAATTTTTCCAAATCTTTGCCAACAAAAGCATTATCGTTTTTAGGGTCTATATAACGCAGGTAGTACCAGCAACTGCCAGCCCATTGCGGCATTGTGTTCAATTCCCTTTTTCCCTTGCGCCCGTTTTTATCCGTTACATTAAACCACTCAGCAGCACCAGCTAAAGGCGAAACTCCGCCATCGCCAGGTTTGTAGTCGGAGAGTTCTGGCAACATCACAGGATATTCAGTTTCGTCAACTAAAGATATTTCGCCGTCTTCCCAATGTATTATGGGGAAAGGCTCTCCCCAATAGCGTTGGCGGCTAAAGAGCCAGTCTCTTATCTTGTAGTTGGTGGTCGCTTTGCCAATTTGCTTTTTTTCCAGCCACTCTGTTATTTTTGCGATGCCTTCTTTTTTTGAAAGCCCGTTCAAATTCAATTCATCGTTTGAGGAGCGAATGTATTTTCCATCGCTTGTCCAGCAAGCCTCGCCAGCTAAAACTTTTTCTTTGAGTTCTGGTGCGCAAGAATTATCGGGTTCCATTATGCAAATAACTGGAATGTCAAATTTCTGCGCAAACTCAAAATCGCGTGTATCGTGTGCGGGAACGGCCATAATCGCACCTGTGCCGTAGCCAGTTAAAACATAGTCTGCAACCCATATAGGAATTTCTTTTCCGTTCACGGGATTAATTGCATAAGAGCCTGTGAATACTCCAGTTTTTTCTTTTGCTAGTTCTGTGCGGTCAAGTTCAGTTTTGAGTGCGGCAGCTTTTATGTATGCTTCAACTTTTTCTTTTTGCTCAGATGTGGTTAGGCTTGCTGTTTGCGGATGTTCAGGTGCTATAACCATATAGGTTGCACCAAAAAGCGTGTCGGGGCGAGTTGTATAAACTCTAAGTTTTCCAGCAGGTACTGCAAAATCAACCTCTGCGCCTTTGCTCTTCCCAATCCAATTCCGTTGCATATCTTTTATGCCCGCAGGCCAATCCAAATTTTCCAGCCCGCTCAAAAGGCGTTCTGCATAAAGAGGAATACGGAGCAACCATTGTTTTAAGTTGCGATGCTCAACCTCAAAAGTTCCACATTTTTCGTGAGAGCCATCTGCCAAAACTTCTTCGTTTGCGCAAACTGTTTTGCATTTGCGACACCACCACACTTGCGCATTCGCATAATACGCAAGCCTTTTTTCCTCTATGTTTTCTTTTGATGGCAATTCGCTAATGGGGCGGCCTTTATTTTGTTCTGCATCAAACCAAGTATTGTAGAGTTTTGAAAAAATCCACTGTGTCCATTTGTAATATTTTGGATCGGTGGTGTTTATTTCCTTTTCCCAATCGTAAGAAAGCCCAAGACCTTTTATTTGCTTGCGAAATGTGTCGCAGTTTTTTTGCGTGGTTGTTGCCGGGTGCGTGCCTGTTTGTATTGCGTATTGTTCGGCTGGAAGCCCAAAAGCATCCCAGCCCATTGGGTGCAAAACCTGAAAGCCCTTTGATCTTTTATAGCGGCAAATAATATCTGTTGCGGTGTAGCCTTCTGGGTGGCCAACGTGTAAACCTGCCCCGCTTGGGTAAGGGAACATATCGAGGCAATAAAATTTCTTTGCCTTTTCTTTGGGCTTCGGTGTTTGGAAAGTATTATTTTCTTCCCAATATTTTTGCCATTTTGCTTCTATTTCTTGCGGTGCGTATTTGGGCATGGGGGTAAAGTAGAAAAACAGACGTTCAATCTTGCTTGGCTAGTATTTCAGCGGCGGTTGATGTAATGGGCGAGCCAGAGTCCCAGACTTTACCGCTTTCGCCATAACACTTACTACCATCTACATCGTAGTTTAAATTCCTCGCCATCCAAGTTTGTGTGCCAATCTTAACCCATTTGTAAGGTTTTCCATCTCTGCTATCTACGATGCTACCACTCGTGCCAGCCACTGTGCTGGAACTTGGAACAGCGTTGCTGCAACGTTTATTATCGCCTTCTACGGCAGAGTTAACGAATAAAGAGCCATATTTTTTACATTCTTCTACAAGTGTTGCACAAGAAGTACGTCCCTTTGGATCGTATGTTGGATCTATTGCAAAACATCCAGGATCCTCACTAGGATAGGAACCATATCCCCATTCGCAAAAATACGCGCGTCCCATATCATCTTTGCACCTTGTGGCAGAAACGCTGCTACTAGAGATAGTTAGGTTATTGCTTGAACTAGATGGGGCTACTGAATTAGACGAACCGCCGCTTATAGTTATGTTACCGCAACTGCCTGTAACACTCGTAGCACCAGGCCCGCAATTTGCGGTAACGGTGATGCCTGTGTAGCTACCTCCTGTCGTAGCTACCTTATTGCTCGCAATAGGTGCCCCCGGAGTTCCTCTCCAAGCAGGAATACCAGATACGGGTGCAGAATCTGTGTTGCTACATTCCAAATAGCTTCTTTGCGTGGCTAAATCAACTGGGGTTCCAACGACAAGCGTTTCTGGCAACGTACAAGTTAGCGTAACCGGATCGTAAGGGCAATAGTTGCTCACTTCACCGCCTGGGGAACATTCGGTCACGGGACCGGACTTACAAGCATTGTTATCATCGTAAACGCAATAATCGTAGCTGTAAGGACAGGTTTCGCTCAACTTGCCGCCAGGAGGGCAAGTTGTTTGGGTGCCAGATAGACAGATTTCATCTGCATCGAAAACGCAATAGTTGGTTTCTGGTTCTGTGCTAATGCTACTGCTGCTCTGTTCAGTTTGTGTTGAACCAGAGCTTATGATTTGTGTTGGTACGGAACTTGAACTTTTAGTGGTATAAGGACACTTTTTCTGCATTTGCCCGCCCGTGCCAGGGCAGGTAGATTGGGAAACAGGAAAGCACAGTTCTTCTTCGGGATAAACGCAAAAGACCTCTTCCGGCTCATTCGGCTCAGTCGGCTTAGATTGAGGCGGAGGCGGAATTTCAACTTCTGGAGTGCAAGAAAAAAACAATGCGAGGCAAATCATTGTTGCGAGGTAAGCGGAAAATTTTTTCATTTTTTATTCTCCTCAGAATATAGTCATATTTAGAGTGAATATAGAAAATCATTTCATCTAATCATCTAATGTCCACTCAATTCCATAAGCAAACCTAATGCCTGGTGGTGTGTAACCGACTTCAGGCTCCATAATGCTGTGGTTCATATTCTCAATTTTTGTATAAATGTTGAAACTCTGTATTTGCATGGAACTTTTAAAGTTGAGAGAGAGATAATTTCTCAAATTAACAGGGGTAGCAAGAGAGTCGTTTTCTAAACCATAATCCCATCTGCTGCCAAACCAGTCTGCATCAAATTGAACGCTTACTTTCAAACGCTCTTGCACAAAGCGATTGCTCCAATAAACGGCTCCCTTGTAGTAGCGAGAAGGAACATTTATCACGGATGCCCTAGAAATTGTTCCTCCGCGTTCCGCATAAAAAAACCAGTTCCCAAGCTCAAAGCCAAGCCGCCAGAAAAGGTCGTTGTTCCATAAATCTTGGGGGGAATTCGCCCATTTGAAAGCGGAATCTGCGGGTAGCGTTTTCAAATTATTTGCATTTTGAAGTGCCCAGTATGGCATAATTGAATTAAAAATCATTTCGTGTTTGTAGCCAGCCATATAAAAAAAGTGTTCACTGAGTTTATATTCCATATTCATTTCAAATCTCTCTCTTTTTTCGGCCTTTAGTTCTTCATTGGGGTATGCCATTCTACCAACTCTTTTAATATGGGTTTCTCGAAAATCTGGAAAACGGGTGTCTTGTTGCCAGTAGGTGCTAAATGACAAGCGATGTGGCAAAAATACGGTTAAACCTAGAGAAAGCGCAGGTGCAAAATCTTCGGTGTCGGCGGAGTCAAGAGCAAAGGCATTTCTTTGCAAACCAGACTCTCCCTTAAATACAAATTTCCATAATGTATCGCGTATGCCAAACAGCACCAGTTGCCTATCTTGATATAGATTTTCTTCTCCCCACATATACTCATATTTAACTTTTATGCTGGGGTTCAAACTGCTTTTGTGCGAAAGTTCCCCTTCGCCGCTTTGCCCGTGGTAGCTTTCAGTAGCATTTGTATCTAGCTTTGAAAAATTGAGTTCCTGCGAGGCAAAGCGATGTGATATGCTCAAATTATATTTTGGCAAAAAATTGTAATTCCAAATAAGCCCATAAAAACCGCTACTGCCATTTATACTGTAAGGAGTTTTCGGAAAATTTATGAATATACCTGTGCCCTCTTTCGAGAAAAAATGCTGCGTGGCATCGTCATTTTCCAAAAACAGGTAATTCATTTGCGTGGTTATGCTTGAATGTGGAAAAACCCAAGTAATTGCTGGAGCGAGATGAATGGAATTGTAATAAAGGTTTCTGCCTGCAAAGGGAACTTTGCTGGAATCTCTTTTTATTGTTCCCACATAAAATTGGTGAACAATATCGCTGTAAATAAAGTTATCGCTTTTTGAAACAGAATGTGTAGCAATTCCAAGCGAAAAAGCAATTGAATCTAAAAGTAATCTATTGAATTCAAGCCTGAATGTGTTGCCTGCCAAGCCATAGCGTTCCCATAAAATTGAGGTTATGGGTGTGTCTATTGGGTTGTAATTTTCTTTGAAAATCAAATTTCCATTGCTCGCATTTAATGAAAGCCCATAAGGTTCGTAAATAGGCGTAGTCGAATAAATACCCGAAAACCCAAGCGGCAATCTCCTTGCTGGTTCGGAAAACCCAACTAGATTAGCTCCAGCATCTGGCAGTCCCAAAATGGAAATTCCGTTAATCCAATAAGCCTTGCCGCCTTCCATATCGTACTCTTTTGAAAGCACACCCTGCTCGGAGCGCGCAAAGCGAGAAATGGAGGTTTCTGCACCATAAATAGAGACAGCAAGCACAAAAGTGAAAAACAGGATTTTTGCCACATATTGAATTTAGTAAAACTGAAGTAGCCAACAGAATTTATATATTCCCACTATGGAATCTAAAACAAAAACGCTTATGCTAGGCGACCACGCAGTTGCCCAAGGTGCTTACGAAGCTGGCGTTAAGGTGGCGGCAGCATATCCGGGCACACCGAGTACGGAAATTACCGAGTGTATGGCTACATTCAAAGAAGTGAATGCCGAGTGGTCGGTTAATGAAAAAGTATCTATGGAAGTTGGCATAGGGGCTGCAATGGCGGGCAAGCGGGCTTTGGTCGCTATGAAACACGTGGGTCTAAATGTGGCAGCCGACCCTCTATTCACATTTTCATATACGGGCTTAAACGCAGGGCTTGTGGTTGCTGTTGCCGATGACCCCGGTATGCACTCAAGCCAAAACGAGCAAGACTCTCGCTACTACGCCCAAAGCGCCCACGTTCCAATGCTAGAACCGGCAGACAGCCAAGAAGCAAGAGATTTCACAATGCTCGCTTACGAGTTGAGCGAAAAATACGATACTCCGGTATTTTTGCGCCTCACAACACGAATTGCACACTCACGTTCTTTTGTGGAAACAGGGGAGAGAAAAGAAGTAGAATTTCCTTACAAGCAAGATATTCAAAAATATGTAATGGTTCCTGCAAATGCAAAAAAACGCCACCCCATAGTGGAAGAACGCGAAAAAAAACTTTCAAACGATATAAACGGCAATTTGTTTGAGGGAAAAATAAACAAAATTGAATATGGCTCAAATAAAATCGGCATTGTGTGTTCCGGTGCGGTTTATCAATATGTGAAAGAGGCTTTGCCAGATTTTTCGATTTTCAAACTTGGAATGGTTTATCCCATTGCCGTTGAAAAAATTAGAGAGTTTGCAAGTAAATGTGAAAAACTCATCGTGGTGGAAGAGCTTGAACCTTTTATTGAAAACACATTAAAAGCAAACGGCATTAAATGCAGCGGAAAAGATTTAACCGGATTGCAAGGCGAACTCAGTGTTCAAAAAATACGGGAAGTAATACTAGGGCAAAAGCCGTTGCCGGAACTCGCGCAAAATCTCCCTGGGCGACCACCTGTTATGTGTGCGGGTTGCACTCATCGCGGAGTGTTTTATATCATCAACAAATTAAAGCTCAATGTGGTTGGCGATATCGGTTGTTATTCATTGGGTTGCTCGCCACCGCTAAATGCAATGCACTCGCTTATATGCATGGGTGCATCCATTTCAAATGCACACGGAATGTTTCAGGCAAAGGGCAAGGAATTTTCAAAAACCAATATAGCCGTTATAGGCGATTCCACCTTTATCCACAGCGGAATCACAGGTTTAATAGATGCGGTCTATAATAAATCAAACATCACCGTTATCATTATGGATAACCGCACAACAGGAATGACAGGGCACCAAAATCACCCCGGCACAGGTCTCACCATAAAAGGCGAACCCACGCATACCCTTGATTTAGGCGAAATAAGCCGTGCCTGCGGAGTTCAAAACGTTTCGGTTATTGATCCATATAATTTGGCAGAAGTAGAAAACGCAATCAAAGAAAGCCTCAAAGCAGACAGCGTTTCTGTGATAATCGCAAAACGCCCCTGCGTTCTCCTTGACAAATCAATGAGGCGCGAGGCGATAACAATTTCCGACTGCAAAAAATGCGGTTTATGTTTGAAAATAGGCTGCCCTGCACTTAGCAAATGCAAAGACAATTCGGTAGAAGTGGATTCTACGCTTTGCACGGGTTGCATGGTATGTGGGCAGACTTGTAAATCGGGGGCTATTTGTCTGAACCCCGATTCACCCGATTAAAGGATTTCCCCGATTTTACATTTATTACCCAAATATTTTTATATCTTACTAAGTAAATTTAACGTACTTTGGTGGAGAAAATTCATTATGAGAAAACAGCCCCTCAAACTCGCACTCTCGGTAGGCTTTCTGCTTGCCCTAACATTCACATTATCCTGCTCTGGCAACAACGGAAACGATGAGGGCGGCGGTTCTAGTTCGTCTATCACAGGCGGTTTGTCTTCGCCAAGCGGTAACAGT
>CAZIMU010000089.1:0-7642 GCA_964540355.1 uncultured Fibrobacteraceae bacterium
CCTGTTGCTTTTTATAACCCAACGTATTCACGTTAGAAAGGTTATGGGCTATGGTATCCACAAAGGTTTGGTTTGCCTTCATGCCTGTGGCTGCGGTGTAAAGAGAGCGAATCATACATAACAGATAGCAAAAAACGTGCCAAAAATTTACTAAATTCTCTTTATGAGGAAATTTATCCCGTTTTTTTTGATTTGTGCCATATCCCTGCATGCGGAGTTTTTAATTTCAGACGGCGATAGATTTGCGAATTTGAGGCTATTTTTGAAAGATTCCGTTCAAATAGAGAAATTCAGCAAAAACGAGAATTATAGAAACCAAAACACTGTCTCGTGGGGGCTTTTTTTAAATGGCTTGGCTGCACCCAATCTTTCTTTCAACGCTTTTGTGGAAGTTAATACGGATAAAGCATCTGGGGTAAAATATAAGATTCACGATTATGAACCCTACTGGGGCTATCCCTACGATATGCTCTCCGACGAGCATCCCTCAGAGGACAATGGGCGAACTTGGGCTTTTTTCAATGCCCGCACCGACTGGCAAGCAACGTCTTATTTCAAAATCTCCGGTGGCTACGATTATCTGTCTTATGGCCCTGCAAGGCATAACAAGCTCACTTTGCGAGGTGGTGATTTTTATTGGCGCGCAATTCAAGACACAGCAGATTACGCCTATATAAAAAGACCTGTGCCAACGCCTTTTATAGGTTTTGATTTGGGTCTTGATTTTGTCTCTTATTCTCAGTACTCAATGCAGTTGAAAAATGAAAAGGAATACAGCAAATATCTGCACGCCCATAGATTGGATTTCAATTTTTTTGAGGATTTTTCTTTAGGGCTCACAGAAACCATAATATATGGCTCAACAAATGCTCTCTACGGCGAAAAAGACTCGGTGGAACGGCGTTCTGTTGAAGTTCTTTACTTAGTTCCCTTTGTGCCATATACCTTTGCAGAAGCCTACACAGGAGACCGCGACAACAAAGCACTTTCTGCCGATTTTTCTTGGAAATTGTTTAAGAGGTTTGAACTTTACGGCGAGTTGTTCATAGACGATTTGTACAATTTATCGGCTTTTTTTGACGATAACTGGTGGGGAAACAAGTGGGCAGCATCCATTGGAGTTGCCATAGACTCTGGTAAAATAGGCACATTCAATTGGGACTATAATTTTGAATACACACATATAGAACCTTGGGTTTACACTCACCACAAGGGTTTGGGTTATCAGTACTCGCACTTTGGAAATTCGCTGGGTTCAGATTTGGGTCCAAACTCCAGAGAATTTTATAGCCGTTTTGGCACCTCTTTCAAGGATTTTTTGCGCTTTGATTTATCTGTATCTACCATTGCAAAAGATACCGCTTTTGGTGGGAGCACCCTCGATATACACAAAGATGGAGACCCCACAGATAAAAAATATTTGAGCAAAGAAAGCACCCTGAACTACCGAGAATATGGAGCTTCTATTTTATTCAAGCCATTTTCAATTTGGTATATTGGAGCAAAACAATATTTAATATTTGGAGAATTCAAAGGAAAAAGAACCGAATTGTTCAGCAGAGTTATATGGTGATTATCTTATTAACGATACTACTAGTTATTCAAACGGTGCTGGCTTGGAACCCCACCCCATCGCTTATTGAAGAGCAAGTACCGCAAACCGCTTTTATGCAGTTGCAAGACTTTCAAAGTGCGGCAAAGCCTGAATACAACGCCTACATAAGCACTGGCATAATATACCTGCCACTGCCAAGCCAAAGCGCATTATCAACGGAATGGGGTATTCACGAAGGCTTTGCTTTCAAGCAAAATATGGGAATTTGGCTAACGAATAATTTTGACGGAAAAGCTTCCAAAGGATTGACTTATGGGCTTGGCTGGTTTGGAGAAAGACTGGGTTGGGATAATGAGGATTTTTTATTTGTTCCAAACAGAGGGAACTTTTCACAGATAAACCAAATTCATACTTTTGGATTTACCATTGCAGATAGTTCAAAGCATTTGCTGTTTGGAAGCGGTTTGCAATACCTCAATGCAGAGGACAATACCTTTAGGTGGTGGCTACTAGGAACTTGGAGCAGGTTTTCCATTTTGCCGAATTTCCATAAAAACGAGTTGCAATTTATAAATGCTCAGTTATATTTGCAAGCCAGAGAATTGAGAGGTAATAAAGATTCTTGGCAAAATTATCTGCCAGATTTGGAGTGTTCCTATTTCTCAAAAGATTCTATTAAAATGTTCATATCGCAAAATATATTCAAACAAAAATTTTATTTGGAGGGTGCATTTTGGACCCAGCCACGCGACTTAGCCTGGGCAGCACTCAAGTTTTATCCAGAACCGTCTCGCCAGCTCCTTGGCTTGGAAGCAAATGCAACAAAAAAAGAAAACGGCGATATTTATTTTGGCGGCGGCATAACACTTCCTATTTTGCGAGTGGCATACAACAGCACAAAAGACTACGAGACATTTTTCAAGAATCGCGGAGTTTGGATTGTTGAATTTCGTTTAGCAATAGGAACTTCTGGCGATGCTTTTTTTGCCTTGAACGCACCTAAAAACGCTCCAAGTGAAGTAAAACAAAAACCAGCAAAGAAATCCAAGTTTGAGACAGAAATTAAAACGGAAAAAACGGAGGAGGTCGTAAAATGAAAAAAATATTTATATTTGCATTTTTTCTTTTATCTTGTACCCATTGGCTAATTGAGACTAAAACTCGCATACAGGTAGAAAATTCGACTGGAAATACAATTAGCGGCTTGTGCATTGTTTCAAAAAGCGGGCAAAGAAATATTTTTATTTCTGAGAGCATTAAAAGCGGGGATAAATCTGCGAAAGTCCATGAAGTGGAATTGGTTGGAGAATTTGATTTTGAGGTTCTTGTTGAGGATAATTGGAAGCCTTTGGGCCCTCATAAGTTGGAGGGCGGCAGTGTTCTGGCAAGAATAACAAAAAAAGACGGCATATTTAATATGGTGTTGAAGTAAATTTATTATTGTCTGAACCAAAATAAACAGAATGGTGAGAAAAGCCCATCTATAAATGCTTTATCAAGTGTCCGTTATACTTATTTCTCAGAATTTTCAGTATTAACAGAATGAACCTCATTTATTGGCTTTAATTCTCCTCAAATTTTGTATGTTACTATTTTTAGATTATCTCTCATTTCGGCTTCGCTCAATGAGCGAAAAATAAATGCAAACCTCATACATTTATGTGTGCTTGTCTGTGTTTACTATATTCTCCTAGATATGAACAAATTAAAAACATTGGGAATTGTCAATAAGGGCAAAATCATGGCTACCGTGATGGATATGAATCAAACTTTTCCTGTTGCGAACATAGCTATGTTTATAGAAGCACCAACCTTAGATTCTGTAAAAATGGCAGAATTAAATAGAAAGGGATTAGACAGAAACGAGCATATAAAGTTTCGTTTGGCATTGTTGAACAATGCCGCAACCGAAGCATACATTTTGCCAACCGAAAAAGAACCTGTCGTGACCAATATTGAAAAAATCCGCAACCCAGAATGGACCTTGGAGGCGTTCAAACATTTGGGCGTAAATGTAAACAAACAATTCATTAATCACTTTGAAGTTGAAGTCCCAAGCGAAAACGCAATCATTGAACGCGATTGGCAGGCACCAATAATAAAGAATTTTCATGAAAAAGCGGGTCAATTACCAAAAGACCAAACCTTACTCTCAAAATTATTCGGTAACGATGTTGCAAAAGATGAACAAGTCAGTTTTGAAGAATTGGTAAAATGTTCAGAAATCATAAAAGACTTGTCCGACCACATTTCGTCAGAAGCAAAACAAAAGAACGACCTTCGCCGCGCTCACCCAAATAATAATACATAATAAAATTCAAGATGTACAATAGAGCTTGCGGGTAAGGCATATAAATAATTTTCTATTTTCCCTCTGTGGCGAAACAGTTTTACAAAGATGGTAGCAAAGGTTCCGAATCCGGCAAAGCGGTAAAGGTCTTTGATATTCCTGGTCCAAAAAAAGCTGCTATTTTAATGGTGGCTCTTGGGCAGGAAGCTAGTTCCCATATTTTTAAGGCTTTGAGTGAGAAAGATGTGGAAACTCTCACCGCCCAAATAGCGCGTTTGGAAGGGGTTACCCCTGAAATGCGCGAATTCGTTTTGCAGGAATTCCAGCAAATAAGCCAAGCTCAGGAATATGTTAGCCAGGGTGGTATTGATTTTGCGCAGCAAATTTTGGAACAGTCGCTTGGTTCCCGCCGTGCCCGCGAAATTTTGGAAAAAGTGCAGAATAATATCCGCACCACAGGCTTCAATATGTTGGATAACATAGATCCGGTGCAGTTAATCTCTTTTTTGGGCAAGGAACACCCTCAAACAGTGGCTCTACTCCTCGCTCACATGAAACCAGAAAAGGCAGCTGCAACAATTTCTGCGCTAAACCCAGATATGCAGGTAGAGGTTGCAACTCGAATAGCCACAATGGAAAGCATAAGCCCAGATGTTTTGCAACAGGTGGAGCAGCAATTATCGCAAATACTAAAAACTATGTTCACAGGCGACACCGCAGAAGTTGGTGGCGTAAAGAGCGTTGCCGAAATGCTCAATATGGTGGATAGAGGCGCAGAAAAGAACATACTTGGAACCCTTGAAAGAGACGACCCCGAACTTGCCACAGAAATCAAAGCACTTATGTTTGTGTTTGAAGATATGCTTCTTTTGGACGACAAATCCATGCAGCTCGTGTTAAAGCAGGTGGATTCCAAAGACCTTTCGCTTGCGCTCAAAGGTGCAAACGAGCAGGTTTCAAACAAGTTCTTCACAAATATGTCTAGCCGTGCTGCCGAAATGATTAAAGAAGAAATTCAATTTATGGGACCCAAACGTCTTCGCGAAGTAGAAGAAGCGCAGCAGAAAATCGTTGATGTGGTTCGCCGTTTGGAAGCAGATAATGAAATAGTAATCAGCGGTCGCGGCAGCGAAGACGATATTATCGTATGATTTTCGTGCTACTATTTGTTTCAATCGCTTTTGCTCAAATTCAAAATTTGCACCAAGGCGATTTTTATTATGCACTTCGCGCACAAGATTCAAAAGACAATATGGCAAACGACAAAAACGTAAAGCAGGCAATAAATTATTACAACCTAGCACTCAAAGATTCCAGTACAAAACAAGAAGCTGCTTGGAAATTGCTCAGAGCCTATTATTTTTTAGGTTGCTTTTCCACACCAGATTTAAAAAAGCGAATTCAGCTTTTTGAAAAAGCTAAAAAAGAGGGCAAACTTTTTCTCAACACTTATCCGAAAGATACTGAAATTGCTTATTGGTATTCAGTTAATATGGGCTTGTGGGCAAGCCTGATTAATCCTGCGATTGCCTTAAAAGCAGGCAGCATAAAAGAGACAAGGGAAATAGCTAAAATGCTAATAGCAAGTGAAGCGACCAACAAAGAAGCTGCGGCTCGTGGCTATCAAATTTTAGGCAAGGCACATCAAAAGTTGCCTAACATAATTTTTGTTTCAAGTTGGGTGAAAAGAGATTCAGCAGAATATCATTACAAAAAATCTCTGAGTTTAAATCCAGATGATTGGGCAACCAGACTTTTTTTGGCAGAGTATTACAAAGAAAATTCCAAAGAAAAAAAAATGTATGAAGTGCTAAAACCAGTATCAGGAAAACGCCCAAGTCCCGAAAATTATTTGGAAGACGAAAGAAATATAATCAAGATGAAGAAATTGCTAGCTCCCTAAAACTGCCGCTTCCGAGCAAAATATCTATGGGCAGTTTTTTATACTCATATTCATAAGGCGGGGCTTTCCAAGCGAAATCGTTTTTGTGGTGGTGAAATAAATATTTCAAAATTTGAATTGTTGTTTCAAAAGGCAAAAATTCTTCGCGTTCAAGCACGTGAATCTGCGCCCCATGGCAAATTTGCCCCGCGTATTTGTGGAAAGTTGGTTGAAAGTGGCTTTCCCTAAAATAAACACCCGGCAATTTTAAGTTGCCCAGATAATCGCACATCTCCGTTGCTTCAATCCAAGGAGCGCCAAAAAGCTCAAATGGTTTTGTTGTGCCGCGAGCCTCGCTGACATTGGTGGCTTCTAGCAAGCATTGCCCAGGATATACTATCGCGGTATCTAAAGTTGGCATATTTGGCGAGGGCATAATCCAGGGAAGCCCTGTCTCGTTAAACCACATATTTTTTTTATAACCTTGCATTTCCAAAACATAAACTTCGGCGTGTGGAAAACACTCCTCTTTGAATTGCAAAGCTAACTCCCCTATTGTTTTTCCGTGCCTAACTTGTATTGAATGGAGTCCCACAAAACTTTTGTATTCCAAATCCAAAACAGGACCTTCTGTTATGTGGCAGCCTATTGGGTTGGGACGGTCTATCACAATAACTGGAATTCCCATTTTCTCCGCAGCTTTCATGCAGAGATAAAGTGTCCATATAAATGTGTAATATCTTGCACCCACATCTTGCAAATCTATCAAAAGAACTTCTAAATTTTTTAGCATTTCGGGAGTGGGTTCTCTATGCTCTCCGTAAAGGCTATAAACTGGAATTCCAAGCCTTGGGTCTGTGAAGCCTTCCCATTCTATCATATTATCTTGTGTATGTCCCAAAATTCCGTGCTGAGGTCCAAAAAGAGCGGCAAGTTTAAAGAGCCCTCCATTGTGTTTTTCCAGTGTTGCAAGCGTATGCCGCAAATCCTGCGTCACAGACGCAGGGTGCAAAACAGCTCCCAGCCGTTTGCCTTTTAGCTTTTCGGGAAAATGTTTTTCCAAATGTTCAAGGGATAATTCTACCATAGTTTTGCTACTCCAGCTTAATCCTCGGCTTTGCGAGTTTCAACGCAGCTTCCCATTCTTGCCTAACAGATTCATATTCGCTTGGATCGGCAAAGACGGCATCTGTTCGCCATTCCAAATTTAGATTGCAGGTATTGGAAGAACATTTTTTGCCATTATCTAAAATTTTCATTTCTACAAACAGATTTTTTGGTTTTTCGTTTTTTGTTTCAAAAGAGAGTTTGCCTTTTTGAGAAGTAGCAGAAAGCGAGTAGTGAAATTTTGTCTCGTGCGGAATTCTTATTGGGTGATAACGCTCCTTTACAGCTGGAAGACGCATCAAAGAGCTTTCCCATAATGCGGGGTAGGGGCTGAATTGCGGAGAATTATACACAATTGTCAGTTTCAGCGGTTTGGAAAAATCTTCCACATTTTGCGGCATAAAAGCCACGAGTTCCGAAGATTCCAAACTCTGCGAAATCCACTTTGAAATATAATCGCTCTGCTCTTTTTGGTCTCTCTGCAAAAGTTCGTTTCTAATTGCGCTGGCAAATTTACCCGTAAAAATAAGGCTATCCCTGAAATGCCCAATGCCCTTTTCATCTATGCGCAAGCGGTGAAACATAAAAGCCTCGTGCTCCTGATTTATTTCCAAAACAGGGGTGAGCGTGGAATAGCTGGAATCCCCTTTTATCACAAGTGCTACCCTGCCCTCCAAATCCAGCGGTATTGGGCGGCGGTTGCTAACCTTGTCGCTTGGGTCTATCCAAAGTTCGGGATAGTCTTTTGTTGCAGGCACATATAAAATTTCGTGGTTGAACTGCTGAATGGAAGAAAGTGCTTCGCTGC
>CAZIMU010000090.1:0-7634 GCA_964540355.1 uncultured Fibrobacteraceae bacterium
TTGTAGCAAAACAAGGGGCTGGTGTTGCAAAAACAGCAAGAATAGCAACAGAAAAACTGACTGGAAAACCAGTTGTAAATTCAAAAAACGCAAAATTGCTTGGTAATATAAAATAGATAGGATGAATTTTCTATATTTACCCATTCCCAACTATGCTTCTAATAACTCTCGTCTCTCTTTTATCCCTAGCCTACTTTGGGCTAATGCTATACTTATGGCTCGGCTTGCTGAAAAAAAACTCTGGGCTATCAACTACGGTTTCTAGGCTCCCCCACGTTTCCATAGTAATCCCAATGCGGAACGAAGAAAAATTCATTGAAGCCACACTAAATGCTGTGAACTCTCAAAAATACGCAGGGGAATGGGAAGTGATTATTGTGAACGACCGTTCAACGGATAAATCACCGGAAATTGTAAGAGATTTTTGCGAAAAGCATACAAATTTTTCGGTTATAGATATTCCGCAAGACTGCCCTCAAATTGCTTCGCCAAAAAAGAGAGCTTTGAACGCAGGTTTTTTAGCAGCAAAAGGGAAATTTCTTTTGATAATGGATGCGGATTGCGTTCCTCCTCCAAATTGGTTGAATTCAATGGCTACCCTTTATGCTAGCGGTGCCTCTGTTGTGCAGGGTTCAAAGGCGAACAACGGGAAAAAAAGTTTTTTGCACACCTATCAAAAATTGGAAACCCTCGGTTTTACCTTAATTGAAGCAGCCGGATATAACCGCAACAAGCCTCTTGTGGCAAGTGCGGCTTCGCTTGGCTACAGCAGGGATTTATTTTTCAAGTGCGGGGGTTTTGAAGGGCTTTACAATTTAGCCTCTGGCGATGACGATATGCTCATTCACAGAATGGCAAAAGTTGAGGGAACAAAATTTGCCTATAACTGGGATACAAGCGCAATTATGCCAACCGCACCTGTTGATTCGTGGATAGCACTTTTGCAGCAGCGCGCGCGTTGGGGGAGCAACGGTGCAAAATACGATAGCAAGGTTTATTCTGCATTTTTGTTTTGCATTTACGCCTTTTATGTTTGGCTTTTTGTCTCTCCGTGGCTTGTGCTATTTGAAATTTTGCCGCTTTGTTTTTTGATTCCTTTTGCCATAAAGTTTGCCGCAGATTTCTTATTGATTTTCACAGGTGCTATTCGTTTGCGTTCAGCAAAGCTTTTGTGGTGTTTGCCCCTTCTTGAAATAATCCAAATCCCCCTTTTCACAGCCGCCGTGCCGCTTGGGATGTTTGGGTTTTATAAGTGGAAGTGAGAGAGTATGTTTTCTGTTTTCATCTGTCAAAACTCATAATGAGACCATAAACTTATGATTTTTATTATTTTTTCTTCTTCAAAAACTTGATATACCAATCTATGTTTAACATTTATCCTTCTTGATAATTTACCCAAAAGTTCTCCTATTAATTTTTCGTAAGGAGGAGGAGTTTGGTAAGGGTTTTGAGAAATTAAATCTACAAGAGCTTTGGCTTTTTTATCAAGTTTTGCAGATTTCAGTTTCTGAATATCTTGCACAGCTTTTCTGCTATACTTTACTTGAAACATTACCAACTAACCTCACTAGAGTCTATACATTCCTCTAGCGGTTCATCTATAGCAGCTTTTAATTCTGCATAAAACTTTGGGTCAGCCGAAAGTTCTAAAGTTGCTATTAAACCTCTATAGAACTCTTCACTCAAAACAACAGCATTACCACATTCAGTTGTGACGATTACAGGCTCTTTGAGTTGAACCGCCTGCTCAAAATAATCTGAGCATTTTTGCTTAAAATTCAAAACTGTTGTCGATGTCATAAAATATCTCTTTTCATAATATACAAAAAAAAATCGCCCCACAGCCCCTTCAGTCCTGCAAACAACGGACACTTTGCAAGAGGTACTTACCGTTGAGGAAGTCTACGTAGTCGTAGTCGTAGTACATACTCCGGTTGGAGGCGTCGGTGCCATCGCCCTCGCTGGAACTCCACCAGTGGCCGTAGTAGCCGACACCGCTGAAACCGACACCGGCTCCGCCGATGCCGCCGATGCCGCCCGGCAGAGCCGAAAAGCCATACTTGTCCTCGCCATTGCCATTGTTGTACCAACCGCTTGTTGCTTTCAAATACTTGCCCGCAGTTGAAGCTCCACCAACAAAATTTGTAAGCGTTGTCCATTCCGCATCGCTTGGGATATGCCAGCCACTAGGGCAAATGCCTCTATGTGGTGTACCTATTTGAGAAGCGCAAGTACTGGAGTTACAGCTAGAGGGCAGTGCCATTGCAGTTGCCCAGTTGTAAAGCCTGCCGTAAGTTGCGCAGTTGGATTCTTTGTTGTCATAGCATTTGCTGCCGCTCACATTGCAATTAAGATTCTCTGTCATCCAAACTTGGTCGCCGATTCGCTTGGTACCATAATTCATATCACAAGAAACAGCTTGACCACCGCGGTTGTAATTAATACCGTCTGGATCGTTCGGGTTGTTGCGCTCAAAACTCGTGCAGGAGATTAAAAGAATGATGCTTGCTAGGATGAAAAATCTCAAAACCATATATGCACCCCTATCCCCGAAGCCAAAAGAACGCCGCCTATTGCATACCACATATTCCTCTCGTTTTTTTTGTCTTCCACTGATTTCCAAGCGCTGCTATAATTGCCGCTAGACATCGCGTAATAACTAGAGTGTTCATTCGCCGCATCGGTGTTGGCCTCATATCCTAAGAGAATCGCAACCGCCGCCGCCACATCCAAGCCAACGCCAATCAAAAAGCTGGGTTTGGAAAAAAATTTCCTTGACTTTTTCTTTGCATAAGAATAATCCTGAGCCGTTGCCTGCGCCAAAGCGTAATGCGTGTGCTTCACGCTTTCATTGTACTTCAAAACAACATTAACGGTTTCCCTGCTCTCCCCTATCTCAATCTCCGAACACAGCGGAACGGCATCTCTAAAAGGCGTATCCCCTATCTGCTTGCCGTTCACAAAAACTGGCTCGCTCGCAGGCTCGCCGTTTTTCTCTGCGCTCAAAGCCAAACCGCCCTTCTTTAGCTTAATGTGGTCTGCCATATCAAAAATCTCGCGGCTGCCTTTGTTTATGCCTGCCATAAAACTTATAGTCTCATAGCACCTATGGCTTAACTTAACATTGTAATTGCCTGGGGAAAATCTATTCTCAAAAGAACGATATAGCTTTTCGTTTATGGACAGATTCCAATCATCTTCCTCGCCAATGCCTTCTATGTAAGCCGGCCTTATCTCCAAAAAACCAAAGTTGGATTTTAGCCTTATGGATATGCTCTGATTGTTGCGGGCTATGGAAACTGTTGTGTCAACCGTTTCGTACTGATCCAAGGCGGCTATCACGCGCACCTGACCTTCGCCAAGCTCTATTTTGCAGGGGGTTTTGGGGCAGCCAGAGGCGGGTATGCCGTTGAAGCTCAAAAGCGCGCCGGAGGGGTCGGTACTCAAATTCACCAGATAACGCTTGCCGCCGCCAAACTCGTAATCCGTTGTTCTCTCCAAGCCGCTTATGCCGCCCGGAACCAGGGGAGAAGACTTTGAGCCACCGGAGCTGAGTATCTTGCTGAATACTTCGGGCGCTCTGTTTTTCACTATGGACAGCAAGCCTCTGACGTTTTCCGCCTCGTCATTGAACATGCTCACCAAGCCTTCCGTGTGTACATCATACAATTCAACTTTGAGCCTAATGCTGTTGCCTAGCTTGAACACGCTGGCTTGCGTGATATAGTCAACTTGCGCTTTCTTGCCCAAATCAACAATGCAGGAGCTTTCGCGGCACTCTTTTATAAAATTCTCCGCGCCGCCTAGCCGCTTAACAACAACATCCTGCTTCAATAGAACAAAGGATTTAGTGGGCAGAACCTTAAGTGCAGCCTCGCGCATTTCGTCTGTGAGGGCCTCTAGCTCCGCGCTGCTCGCAACGCCATCAGAAGGCAGCACGGCAACAGAGATTTGCTGCCCATAAGTTGCAAGAGCAAAAAATAGCAAAACTAAAAGAGGGGTGAAACGCATTTGAAGAAAATGTAGAAAATTAAGAATTACTATATTAAGGTTATGGGAGGCATTTATGAAGTATAAATGTTGGTGTGTGTTTTTCGCTGGTATGCTGATTTTTGCCTGCAATAATAGCAGTAATAGCGATAATGGCAATAGTAGTGGCAGCTCGGAAGTTCCCTCGTCTTCAAACGGGTATTCATCTTCTGATGAATATTCATCTTCAAGTATTTCTGAGCCTAATCCTGATATTTCTTCATCTTCTAATATCCTCAGCTCATCTTCTACAGAAATTATAGTTGGCTCCTCTTCTGATTCTTATGACTCTTCTACCTCTTCTGACCTTAGTTCATCTTCAAACATAAATTTAAATTCATCTTCAAGCGAAGCGGCAGCAATATCTAGTTCTTCTTCCTCTGAGGCTACACCAGAAATTATAAACTGGCCTACATTGAAAGAGGGTCAAAGCGGTGTTCTAAAAGGCTGGGGTTCGCGTTATTGGGACGGTTGCAAGCCGCATTGCGCTCTACGCGATAACATAGATGTAAATGCTAATCCCTTTAAAATTTGCAGAAATTGCAATAAAAACAACAAGGAAATTCCAACTTTTACCCTAAGCCCAGATATTGTGGTACGCTTTGACCAGTATGCAAACAAGATAGTGGAAGATTGGGTGGGTTATAAAGAAACGGTTAGCAGTTGCGAACAGGGTGGCATATCTTATGTATGTTGGGACATGGCTCCAATGGCGTTAAATGATACTCTTGCTTATGCTTTTGTAGCTGGTACGCTTAAAAAGCCTGTTTGCGGTCATTGTTTTCAAGTTCAATTTGACGGCGGAAATCACGGCAACGATATAAAAGATGCTCATAAAAAACTTAAAGGAAAAACCCTGATAGTGATGGCTACAAATACCGGTGGCGATGTGGAAGAAGGTCAGTTTGATATTATGGTACCGGGCGGAGGTCCTGGCATGTTTGACAGTTTTGCAGAACAAATTGGTGTACCTAAAAATCAGTTGGGAGAAGGTTTTGGCGGTTTTCTCACAACCTGCCAACGCGAAATAAATGATTACAATAAACCTGCCGAAGTTTATCAAGACTGCGTTAGAAAAAAATGCAATGCGGTATTTTCCAAACCCGAACATAAAGACCTTTTGAGGGGATGCTTGTGGTTTACGGATTGGTTTATGGCAGCAGATAATCCAACATTTATCTCTAAAGAAGTAGAATGTCCAAAATATTTTACGGATAAATACCCATCTACTATAAACAAATCAAAGGACAACAAAATTGAGCCTTTTGCAGGTTTCAATAAACCGATACCCGCTGGCTATGAAACGGAAAAATGGAAATCAGAATGGAAATGAAACTTGAAAACATAAATTCCCCCAAAGACATAAAGGAATGCAAGATTGAGGAGCTTGAAGCTCTGGCAGAGGAAATAAGGACTGCCATTCTGCGGCAGGTATCCGAACACGGCGGGCATTTGTCGTCTAGCCTCGGAACCGTTGAACTCTCCATTGCCCTGCACTATGTTTACGACACACCAAAAGACATTTTGATTTGGGATGTGGGGCACCAAGCATACGCGCACAAGTTACTAACAGGCCGCTACGAAAAATTTTTCACTATGAGACAGCGGGGTGGAATTTCTGGTTTCCCAAAAAGAAGCGAAAGCATTTACGACCCATTTGGCACCGGACACGCAAGCACATCAATTTCTGCGGCACTGGGTTTTGCTGTTGCACGCGATATTATTCAAAAGAAAAATCAGGTTGTAGCGGTTATAGGCGATGGCTCAATGACGGGCGGAATGGTTTTTGAGGCTTTGAACAATTCAAGACACACGAAAAAGAATTTTACCATTATCTTAAACGATAACAAAATGAGCATAAGCCCAAGCGTTGGAGCGCTTTCAAAATTATTCAGCAATCTATCTGTTAAACACAGTCACTCTTTAGAAGAAATTGGCAGATTTTTGCGCTCCATTCCCGAGCATATAGGCGGCGGCAAACTGAGGGAGTTTATGGAGAGCGGAAAACTGGCTTTGGAAAATATGGTAAGCCCAGGGCAGTTTTTCAGGGATTTTAATGTGCGCTATTTTGGGCCTTTTGACGGGCACAATTTGCAAGAATTGATAAATACATTAAATGGCATAAAAGAATTGCCGGAGATTTGCCTTGTTCACGTTTTAACGCAAAAGGGCAAAGGCTATGAACTCGCAACAACCAACCCCACAAAATGGCACGGCCCAGACCCATTCCACATAGAAGACGGCACTGTGGTAGTGGAAAAACCTCGCCCAACCTTAACTTCTATTTTTGGAAAAACCCTGCTCACCCTTGCAAAACACGATAAAAAAATAATAGGAATTTCTGCCGCTATGCTAGACGGCTGCGGATTGAATATATTAAAAGAAGACCCAGAAACCTCAGACAGAATTTTTGATGTTGGCATAGCCGAAGAACACGCGGTGACATTTGCCGCTGGGCTTGCCTGCGAGGGTTTTACCCCTGTTGTAGCAATATATTCCACATTTTTGCAAAGAGCCTACGACCAAATAATACACGATGTTGCGCTTCAAAATTTGCCTGTTGTTTTTATTTTAGACAGAGCAGGCTTGGTTGGCTCAGACGGACCAACTCACCACGGAGCCTTGGATTTATCTTATTTGCGCACAATTCCAAATATGGTGATTATGTCACCCTCAGATGAAAACGAAATGCGCAATATGATTTACACGGCAACTCAATATAAAGAAGGGCCAATAGCACTTCGCTACCCAAGAGCTGTTACCTACACAAACGAGATTCGCACGGAATTTTCGGCACTTCCAATCGGCAAGTTTCGCGTTGTTGCCAAAGGGAGCAAAGTATTGCTTATAGGTGTTGGATTTTTGCTTGCCAAATGCCTTGATGCTGGAGGAGTTTTGGAAAAAAAGGGCATAAAACCAACAATAATAGATGCGCGTTTTGTAAAACCACTTGATGTAAAAGCATATCAAACTCTTTTCAAGGAATATCAAATTGTTGCAACGGTAGAAGATAATTCCACAACAGGCGGCTTTGGTTCTGCAATAGCAGAAATTCTCGCAGAAATGAAACTCGCTCCGCGCCTTGTTCGCATTGGGCTTCCAGATTCTTTTGTGGAACAAGGTGAAATAGATGAATTGAGAGAAATGCTTGGAATTTCAGGCAACGGGATTGCAAACAAAATTTTGGAAGCTCTTTAATTTACTTTAACTTTAGTAAGGAGGCTCAAACTTAAAACTGTAAATAAGCCACGCAAGCATTGCGCCCAACGCAAGTAGCCCCATAAATACAGCCCACAACACAAAATGCACTATGGTAAATGGACCAGAAATCACTTCTTCGTCTTCCATCTTATCAATTTTGCGAATTTGTATTTCCGGTGGTTTTTCGCCTTTTGGTATTGGCTTGTCTTTAGGAGGATCTGCATAGTTATACAACTCATATATCTCTCCGTTATTTAAGGTAAATATAAGAGTGTTTTTCTTTTTTGAACGGGTTATTATTTCAACTTCGGTTTTTTTTGATTTTTCTTGTCCTTGCAAAAAATCGCTTATTTTGTCAATATAATCGGCGTCTGGCTTTCCGCCTAGCTTCATTACCAAACGCC
>CAZIMU010000091.1:0-7487 GCA_964540355.1 uncultured Fibrobacteraceae bacterium
AGCCACCAAGCAGCTTTGCTATTTGGCGGTATTGGTGAGAGCAAGTTTAAAAAATCAAATATTACTTTTTCTTTGAAAAATTTTGGATGCTCTGAATTTTCCTGTTTTTTCAACACCTCTCTTTTTATTGAAGGAGCATCGCCACTAAGCCATTTAAGAGCCTCTGCAAAATTCACTCCGAGATACATTTGCACAAGGGAAATAACATCGCCTTTAACATTTTCGCACACAAAGCATTTAAAATAACCTTTTTCCTCATTAATGCTAACAGAGGGCGTTCTATCTCCGTGAGCGTGCCGCTCTGGAAAAAAACAACGGAACTGCCCACCTTCAACCGACAATCCAAGCCTTTTTGCAACAACTGTTATTGAAAGCGAAGATTTTAATTCCTGAATTTCGCTGTTGCTCATCATAGTTATTAATAAAGTAGTATTTCTATCTTTAAACAATGAAGTTTAAAGCCATTCTGGTTGTTTTTTTTCTGCTTCTCTCTTGTCAGGGACCTTGGAGCTACTATCCAGAAAACCCTGAAAACTACAGAGGAATATGGATTACCGCATATATTGTCTCTGGCAGGCCGATAAAAGACAAAAATGTGTGCCTTGAAAAAATGCACAACTTGAACGAAGTTTATATGAGAGGCTTTGCTTTCTACGACTCGGCAAGCATAAAAATAAAAGGTATTTTCAATGGGAGAAGAGATTCCATTTTTTTAAAACCGGATATTGAGAATCACAACCCAAACTGCTTTGTTGGAGATGAAAATTTTATTCCAGAAGCAGACGAAAATTATGAAATGTATGTATCTGTAACTTGGGATAGCGCAGGCAAAAGTGTAAAGAGTGAGTTCAGCGCAAAAACACATATCCCAAGAAAATTCAAAATAAAAAGAGCTTACGATTTGCTGGGCAATCAATTCAACCCAAAAGATACTATTAGAGATACCATTGAGTATTTGCCTCCGCCTATGGATATGGGCTCAAATTATTTTATTCCCGAATACAGCAATGAAGATATTGGCGGTGCCCTTGTTTCAATGGTTTATGATACCATTGGGCTTCGTTGGGGTGAGAATTTTATAGATAAGTTAGCAGAGCAATTCGATACCGACAACAGCGATACGGCACGTCATGCTAGGTTCGGAGACAGGCGCCTGTTATACACGGCAACCAATATGCAAATAGCAAATATGAACAAAGACATAGACAGTATTCCTATAATGGGTTTTATGATGCCAGCTAAGGGAAACATAAAGCTGCTTTTTTACGCCACCACTCGCGAATACATGGATTACCGAAGTTCCTTCCTGCAAGGCTCTGGAGACAGTCGTATAAAGCCTATTTACAATATTGAGGGAGGAGCTGGAATTTTCGCTGGAATGTTTGTTGATACCATTGAGCTGAGTTTGAAACCCGCACCAGATTTGAAAACGTATTCTTATGCAGAAGCGAAAAAGAGTTATTGTATGCGAGAAGACGAAGAATATAAAGTTGAAAACTGGAAAACTCATAGCCAGTGCCTAGAATTTTGGGAAAAAATTCCAACCATGGCTTATATGTCGGATTTGATTTCTTGGTGCGAAATGCAAAATTTTCCGTTAGACAAACCTGGTTGCGGCACGGCAATGGTATATTATTATAAAAGTGGCAAATATTCCAAGATTTTAGAGAGGGAAGTAGAGAAATGGTGCAAGGAGCATCCAAATAACAAGGAGTGCCTTTAATGTCTCCTTTTGCTCTGCTCCGCATAGCTTTTAGGGCACTCCTCAGAAACAGAATGAGAACATTCCTCTCTGTGCTTGGCATTGTAATTGGCGTTGCTGCGGTTATAACTATGGTGGCTATAGGCGAAGGGAGCAAGCAGTCCATAAAGGAACAAATTGGCAGTATGGGTGCAAATATTGTAATAATTTCCCCAAACCCTCGCCAAACAAGCGGTGTGCGTATGGATGCTTCGGCAACTCAACTTTTAACTGTGAACGATGCTTATGCTCTGCGAAAAAAATCAAAATATTTAGTGGCAGTTTCGCCGGTGGTTGATGCAAGGGGGCAGGTGGTTGCTGCTGGTGGAAATTGGCCTAGCGGAATAACGGGGGTGTGGGCTGAATATTTGCAAATTCGCGGCTACGAATTGGAAGACGGCGTTATGTTTGAAGGCGATGAAAATATGTCTAAGGTTTGCGTTATAGGAAAAACCGTTGCAGACAATCTTTTCCCCGGAGGAAATCCTGTGGGGCAAACAATTCGCTATAGAAATATTCCTCTTAAAGTTATAGGACTATTGAAAAGCAAAGGAACTTCTGGGTTTGGGCAAGACCAAGACGATATTATTTTAGCTCCCTTTTCAGCAGTTCAAAAACGGATTTTGGCAACAACTAATGTTAGAACCATTTATGCTGGTGCTAGTGATGAGCAAAGCGCGCCACTTGCGGTTGAAGAAGCACAGGAAATTTTGAGCGAAGAGCATAAACTCCCAGCCGGTAACGATGCCTTTCGTATTCAAACCCAGCAGGAACTTTTGGATATGGTTTCTAGCACGGCAAATCTTTTAACCGCTGTTTTAACCGCCATTGCAGGAATTAGCCTTTTGGTTGGCGGAATTGGGATTATGAATATAATGTATGTTTCGGTAACCGAGCGCACCCGTGAAATAGGTCTTAGAATGGCAATAGGGGCGAGAGGCTTTGATATTTTAATGCAATTTTTGATTGAGGCGATTTTAATAAGTTTAACAGGCGGATTAGTGGGGATTATGTTTGGCGGTTTAGCTTCTTTTTTGGTGACGTATTTAGCCAACTGGCCTGTTACCGTCACCTTCTCAAGCATTGTGATCAGTTTTTCGGTTTGTTTTGCCACAGGTGTTTTCTTTGGCTGGTACCCCGCCCGCAAAGCCGCTAGGCTGGATCCTATTGAGGCGCTAAGGTACGAATAATATCCCTGAGACGTGCCGCTTCCTCAAAATCAAGACGCTCCGCAGCCTTCTTCATCGCTTGTTCCAATTCCTCAATATTGTATGAACCCGAACCTCTGATCTTTTTTTCACCGCCCTTCTTATTTTTGCCGTGAACATCCATTAAGGGGTCTTGAATTTCCATTAGGTCTTCTAATTTTCTCTGCACGTTTTTAGGAGTTATATTGTGCTGCCTGTTAAATTCAATTTGTTTGTTTCTGCGGCGGTTTGTTTCTAAAATTGCTTTTTTCATGGATTCGGTCATTTTGTCTGCATATAGAATAACCCTGCCTTTCACATTTCTGCTAGCTCTGCCCATAGTTTGAATTAGGCTTTTGTAATTTCTTAAAAAACCTTCCTTGTCTGCATCCAAAACCGCAACCAAAGCCACTTCGGGCAAATCCAAACCTTCGCGCAATAAATTTATCCCAACCAAAACATCAAATTTCCCAATTCTTAGATCGCGTATAATCTCGTGCCTGTCCAATGTTTTTATATCACTGTGCAAATATCTCGCTTTTACCTTTTTGTCTATCAAAAAATCCGTTAAATCCTGCGCCATTTTTTTTGTAAGCGTTGTCACCAAAACTCTATTTCCATCCGAAACAGTTGCTTGTATGTGAGAGAGCAAATCTTTCATTTGCCCTTCTACGGGCATAACATCTATTTTAGGGTCTAGCAAACCTGTGGGGCGATTTATTTGCTCTACAATATTTCCAGTTGTTTTTTTGAGTTCGTAATCTGCGGGCGTTGCGCTCACAAAAAGCACGTTATTTGGCATTTCATATTCAAACTCTGTGAAGTTCATAGGGCGATTATCCAAGGCACAGGGCAGTCGCCAGCCATATTCCACAAGGGTTGTTTTGCGAGCCTTGTCGCCCTCGCTCATACCATTTACCTGTGGAATACTTGCGTGCGACTCGTCAATAATCATAAGCCAGTCTTTGCCAAAATAATCCAAAAGCGTGAATGGCCTGGTACCCGGTCTTCTGTTTTCAACAATCCGAGAATAATTTTCTATTCCTGGGCAAATTCCAGTTTCTCTTATGAGTTCCATATCATAATGAGCGCGGCTGTTTAGGCGAGCAGCTTCCAAATCTTTGCCCTCTGCTTGCAACTCGTACAACCTCATATCCAGTTCTTTTTGAATTCTTTTTATAATCCTATTTCTGCTCTCCTCTCTGGTCACAAAATGCTTTGCGGGAGCAACAACAATTTCGCCAACCTCTTTTATGGTTTCGCCAGATACCAAATGAAACCAAGAGAGTTTTTCTATTGTATCGCCAAAAAGTTCAATGCGAAGTCCAATATCGTCGTAGCTAGGGTAAATATCTATGCGGTCGCCTCGCACCCTGAATGTTCCGCGTTCCAAAGCATAGTCGTTGCGGTCGTATTGAATGGCAACCAAGTCTTTCAAAATGCCATCTCTATCACGTTCTTCTCCAACTTTAAGGCGAACCATCAGTTCAAAATATTCCGCAGGGCTTCCCAAACCGTAAATGCAGCTCACAGAAGCAATTATTACCGTATCTCTACGGGTGAGTAAATTTTTTGTGGCACGGAGTCGCAATTTATCTATTTCATCGTTTATAGAGGCATCTTTGTCTATAAAAATATCACTGGACACAATATAGGCTTCGGGCTGGTAGTAGTCGTAATAGCTTACAAAATATTCAACTGCGTTTTCTGGAAAAAATGTTTTGAATTCATGGTAAAGCTGTGCGGCAAGAGTTTTGTTGTGAGTTAAAATCAAGGTTGGCTTTTCCAAATTTCTAATGACATTTGCCATTGTGAATGTTTTTCCGCTACCCGTTACGCCCAAAAGAACCTGGAATTTTTCGCCGTCTTTGAAAGACTTGGTTATTGCCTCAATAGCCTGTGGCTGGTCGCCTGCTGGAGCATAAGGGCTTTTTAGCAAAAAAGGAGTGGGTTCGCTAGGGGGGCAAATATTCAAATGCCCAGGCCGGCTTTCCTCTGGGCTTAAATGTGGCACTGATAATTTTGCGTGAGACATGCTGTTTGGCAATATAGTAAATTTAGGAAATTATACACAAAGGATTTTCATTTAATAAGATTTCGTAAATCGTCAATAAATTTATCAAACGTTTTTACTTTGTCGCTTTCCTCAATAGTAGTTTCACTCAACACATAACTACCATCTAAATCTTTTTCAACTATTGCCCGACCTTTTTTGGCAGGCTGTTTCTTTGTCAAAGTTCCATCTTCGTCTAGTGTTACGAAATAAACTTTTATATGTTCTGTAACTTTATTAGAAGCCAACTTGAGTTTCCAATAACCCGTTTGTGCAATACGCTCCCGCAAAGTTACCTTGCTTGATAAAATCGCAATAATTTTGCTACATTTAGGATTGTAAATGATAATATCCACATCAGGCAGATGTGGACCAAATTCACCGTAATCAACAAGTAAATGGCTTTTTACAGTACTTAATAATTTGGGCAAATTTGCATCGCTTGCTCTTTCAAGTGAATTTCCATTTATTACATCAAGTCCTAAATTTCTAACTTCATCAACAATAATGTGTTCAATGAGTTTTTCAAGATTTTTCCCTTTGAATGCACGCCAAGACTGATCGTGGTCCTTACCTTTAAAATCCTGTTTGTGTTGTTTTTTTGCTTCGCGTAATATTTCGGAAATGAAACGATAAGCCTCATTTCCAACGTCTATTTTCTTTTTTTCGTATAAACTAATTAAATCATTGATTGTCATAATTTTTCCATTATTAAAATATATTCTGTAGGATAAGCCATTTTTATATTGCTATTAGTTGCTTTTCCAAATCTCCCTGTTTCGGGGTCGCGAGTTGAGGGTAGCATTTTTGAAGGAATTTCACGTTTTATTACATCGTGGGTTTTAAAACCGATATTTTCAAATTGCTGTTGAAAAACTTCTGCATTAAGAATTTTAACTCCTTGAAATTCAGTATTTCCAATCACAATACAAGCACGACCGCCTTTCTTCAAAACTCGCTTTGTTTCTTCAAAAGTTTCGAGCATATCAGCAAAATAATTCCTCACTTCGTTTTGTTTTTTATTTTTTAAATTACTTACTATATCATTGGCTAATTTACTTTTCAAATCTGTATTTTTTCTTGTTTTGTAAGAGCTCCCTATAAATTTTTGACGGAATTCAGGTAATTCTTTCATAAAACCAAACCACAATGACGGAAGTTGATGTAAATCGGCATATTCATAAGAGGTTACATAAGGAGGCGATGTAACAATCAAAGTTGCCTTTTCGTTTTTGCAAGGTAATTTTCTTGAATCCGAACACTGTACACTTCTGAATGTATCAATATTTTCTCTAACTTCCGATTTTAGAATTTTGTTAAATTCATAATGTTTTTTTATCATCTTTTTTGATTGTGCAAAAAATAATTCTATAGGACTATAAATTTTTTTGTTCAAATCTCGTGTCGGTTTAACACTTTTCTGCAACCAAATAGAACTTGATTTTAGAATTTGTGCAAATGTTACCAAAAAGAAATCTCTAACAGAAATAATTTCTATTTCTAAAATTCTTGCTAAAATAATCGCCAATCTTTCCTTTTGTTGAGGCAAGAACCAATAATCAATTCTTTCATTATTTGGCACTTTTAATAGTGCCTTTCTCAAAGAATTTGCAAATTGTCCATTCATTCTTTTTGTTAAATCTTTTTCCAATTTACAATATTCTTCTGTTAATGTTAAATTATCAATAGGGGTAGTCTTAACTTTTGCAATTAAATTAGCAATCTCATTTATATCAGTGCCTATTCCAATTCTGCTATTGACAATCGCCTCAATAATAGTTGTTCCACTACCCATAAATGGGTCAATTACCATATCGCCTTCTGCGGAATTTTCTTTTATCAGTCTTTCTGCGAGCTGCGGGATAAACTTAGCGGGATAAGTGTAATATCCGTGCGTTATATACGAAGTATCTTTAATCGTTTTATCAGAAAACGACCAAGAATAATCTATTTTAGTTTTACTAATTACCATCTTATCTTACCACTGTTTTAGTATCGGAGAAAATAATCATACCAGCTTTTGCCTTCAATATTTAACATACCTTCATTATCAGGCATATTTAGCTTCTCCTTTTGAGTTTAAACGTGACATATTCGTAATATAGAAAACCAGTCTATAGTAAGCAATGATTAACTCATATTCAAATGCTCTGGGACATGGGACTAGGGACAGGGGACATCATTGAGTTAATCGCATTTACTATATTATCTCTTATGACATTCGAACTTCCAAAACTGCCTTATGGGTTCAGCGACCTTGAACCTCATTACGACTCTGCCACGGTGGAAATTCACTACTCAAAACATCACGCTACTTATGCGGCAAATTTGAACAAAGCCGTAGAAGCGGCTGGGTGGCAAGGCAAAAGCATAACGGAAATTTTAACCAGCTTGGAAACAGCTCCCGAACAGCAAAAAGCGGCTTTGAGAAATCACGGCGGCGGTTATCACAATCATTGCTTGTTTTGGGAATCGCTTTGCCCAAAAAGCACAGGCATAAATTCGG
>CAZIMU010000092.1:0-7458 GCA_964540355.1 uncultured Fibrobacteraceae bacterium
CATTTACCATTAGCCCTCCTGATACTGGAATTTACACTTGGACAACTTCCATTGGCACAATAATAAAAACAGGAAGTACCTTTACTCCGAAATTTTCAGTTTCAGAAAATCCGCCAGAAGACGGCGTAATAGAGACTTACAAAGTACGAAAGAAAGGTGGTTCAACAAAAACCATAGAAGTGACCATTATGGGTCGCCCAACTTTCACCGTTTCTTTTGATACAAATGACGATGATAATAATACAGAGATTGATCCACAAGTGGTGATGGAAGACAGTCTAGCCAAAATACCAACAGACACTTTAACAAAAGCAGGCTATACATTTGGGGGTTGGGATTTTGATTTTAAAACCCCTATAAAGCAAGATACCACGATTAAAGCAATATGGATTGTTAAAATATATGTGGTTTCTTTTGATTCAGACGGAGGAACGCCAAGCATACCTTTTCAAAAGATAGTAGAAAATGGCTTTGCCAAAGAACCAAAGGATATTTTAACAAGAAAAGGCTACAGTTTTAAGGGTTGGGATTTCGATTTTGAAAAAACTCCCATAACAAAAGATACCACGATTAAAGCAATATGGGATATCTCAGATTCATTTGTTGGAGACACAATTGTATTTGAAGACCACGGCTTTTATATTGACACATCATTTAGCAGCGAGCAGCGCAACTATTTTGTTTTTAGCCCAAGACTTTGCGAAATAAAAGACACATCCGATAAAGTAAAAGACACCATCTATATAAAGATAGCTACAAAAAAACCTATGATCTTAAAAAAAGACAGCATTTCAGAATCAGAAAATGACTTAGATGGAAAATACATGCACTACAAAATTCCTTTTACTTTTAAACACAGACCCGGTTTGGATACGCTCACTTATGAATGGTTTTCAATAGATGGCCAACATATCAAATCTGACACTATTTTAATAGAAACCCCCATTCCCTTTAAGACAGTTATTGGGCAAAAATGGAATAATGTATTATTTGTGAATAATAATCCAAAAACAAATGGCGGTTATAAATTCACAAACACAGATTATGAATGGTTCAAAAATAATGAAAAAGTTGGTGATTTGCAATTTTATTCTACAGGGCAAAAAAGCAACGCCCTATATCAAAATGATATTTACAGGGTTAAAATGCTAACTACAGATGGTAATAGAATTTCCACCTGCGAAGACACGATAAATATCAAGCCTATGCAACCGTTAGCTACACCAACACCCAAGCTCACAAAACAAGTACTTGGCATTAAAGAAAAATCCTTGAGCAAAGATTCAAAAGTTTACAATTTAAATGGCAAACTAACAAAAGAAACACCAGCAGGAGTTTACATTGTTAAAGAAAAATAAAAAAATTCTATTTATCTTAGCATTTTTGGTTCAGACAATTTTTGCACAAACTTTGTATGAGCTTGATGTGAACTATGGTTTTGGAGCTTCTGAACTCTCGTTTAACAGTGTTCCCGGTATTGCAGTTTCAATTTATCCTATTAAAAATTTTGGTATTTCTGCTGGGTTTCAGTATTCCTCGCGCTGGGGAACAAGAACTAGCGAGCATATAGTAGAAGAAGATACAAACTTAGTGGTAAAAGATATCGAAGGAGATGATCTTAAGTTTAGATACTCAATAAAAGAGTACAAAGAAAAATTGGAAGGAACTATTTTACAAGTTCCAATTCTATTGAAATACAGCAATGATTTATACTATGTGAGTGCAGGCGTGAAAATTGGTGTAAATCAAAAAGCCAATGTGAGTGTAAATTATAGCGGACTAGAAACAGAAGGTTATTACCCTCAATATGATTTAAGGATATTTGGACCTACCGCTCCAGTTGAACAGGCTTTTGGCCCACAAAACGACTCCTCTTTCAAAACAAAAATAACTTCAAAAAAGTCAATTATGTTTGCTACGGAAGGTGGCATAAAAGCAAAGCTGAACGATAATTTTTTCGTGCTTCTAGGCATATTCGCAGATTACTCGTTCAATAAAGGTTTTGACAGGAAACTAAAAACAATAAAGAGAATAGAGAGAAAAAATGGAGCCATCATTGCGGCAAACGATAGATGGGAATCCTGGAAGCCTTGGAGTGTGGGAATTGAAGCAAAACTCTCCTTTGTGCTAGGGCATAACAATAACAATGATAATAATATTCAAATAGAAACATGTGCCATAGAGCCACCAGTTGAAAAACCATTGGTTAAAGAAAAGATTGTGAATCATCCATCGCCGCCTACTCCTCCTGTTGCGCCAATGAAAATGCCAATCAGATTTCAACAGCTAAACGACTCTGCTGTTATACCAGACCTGCCTAGATTTTTGCAGAACAGAAAAGTTGATTTTACGTTCTATTATCCAGAAGACCAATCCAGCACAACAGATTCCCTTCACTCAGCTTTGACCTCGCAAATAGCAAATGCTCTAAGGGAAAAATCAGATGCGCAGCTCCATTGCGTTGGTTATTCCGAAAAACTTTTCTCCGCCTCCACAGCTTACGAAACAGCCTTTCAACGTGCCATTGATATTCGCTCTAACTTAGTTCGTTTTTATGGCATAGAGGAAAAGCGAGTTTCCACCTATTCGCAAGGTTCAAAAAATACAGATTACAGAAGAACAGAGTGTTTTGTGATTGAAAATCCTTAAATCAACATCCACATTCCAAACACAATGCCTGTGATGAACAGCGAAGCATAAACGGCAAAAGAGCCGTTTTGCGTGAGGCGCACTCCCCTGCCAGCCCAATGCAAAGTACCAGCTATAAAATCGCCCATTGCATCTATAATGTAATGGTCAAATCCCTTTAAAAAACCTGCCACAACTTTAAACAAAAAGCCACGGGTAAAGGCGTAGTACATTTCGTCAAAATAAAATTTGTGGTAAATAACTTTAAACAATGTCGAGCGAATATCCGTTTCCAAAGCTGCCTCTGCATTTGTTCCCTTGCGGGCATATAAAAGTGCCGCAACTGAAATGCCCAAAACTCCAACTAAACTAGCCGCAAAGGGCAACCACTCCGGATGCGAAATAGAAATATTTTCCAAAAATGGAGAGCCTTCAAAAATAGGCGGCATTTCCACAAATTCCTCAAAAAACTTATGCGAAATATAACCAATAGTCGCCGCTGGAATTGTCAAAACAACAATGGGGAAAGTCATCCAAGGGTCTTCGTGGGCGTGGGCAACGTACTCGCTCCTTGCCTTGCCGTGGAAAGTCAAAAAGAACATACGGAACATATAGAATGCGGTTAAGCCACCAGTGAAAAGCCCCGCAAAGAACACAGGATAGTTGCCTGCAACCCAAGCAGAAATAAGAATTTCATCTTTGCTCCAAAAACCAGAGAACGGCGGAATTCCCGCTATTGCGAGGCAAGCCACCAAGCACGAGAAATAAGCAAGAGGCATTTTTTTGCGAAGACCGCCCATTGCATCTAAACTATTGCTATGCACAGAATGTATAACAGAACCTGCTATCAAGAACAGCATACACTTAAAAAATGCGTGATTGAAAACGTGGAACATTGAGGCTGTGTAGCCACCAACGCCAAGGGCAAACATCATATAACCGAGCTGGCTAAGGGTTGAATATGCTAGTATTCGCTTTATGTCTTTTTGGGTGCAGGCTATTATTGCTGCAAACATCGCGGTAAATGCGCCTATAAATGCAGCAACTTCCAATACGGAGCCAATGCTTGCAAAGAAGGGGAAAAGCCTTGCGGTTAAATAAACGCCAGCCACCACCATTGTTGCGCTGTGTATTATTGAGCTAACAGGAGTGGGGCCTTCCATAGCGTTTGGGAGCCATATATGCAAGGGGAACATAGCACTTTTGCCCCAAGCACCAATAAACACAAAAACAGAGGCCACGGCAAGCCACTTGTGCGAAATAACCATATTCACAATGCCCAGTTTTTGAGGGTTATTCCATTCCAAAAAGTCATAGGAATTCAGCATAAAGCCAATTAGCAAAATGCCTAGCAAAAAGAAACTATCTGCAAAGCGGGTTAAAATAAAAGCCTGTTTTGAGGCAGCCACCGCAGATGGCTTGTAATACCAAAAACCTATGAGCAAATAGCTTGAAATTCCAACCAATTCCCAAAAAATGTAAATCTGTATTAAATTTGTGGCAACCACCAAGCCTAGCATTGAAAAAGCAAAGAGACTGAGCAATGCAAAAAAACGCCCCGTGCCTTCATCGCCTTTCATGTAGCCAACGCTGTATATATTCACAAAAAATGCTATTACGCTCACAACAATCAGCATCATCACAGAAATGGGGTCGCAATAAAAAGAGATTTTAAGGGATATTTTGCCAAAAACCTCGCTTATTAAAGGTAGCCACTCCCAAGACCAAGGCATGGCAACGCGCTCTGCCACAGGAACATCTGCAAAATCTTTCACAAATTCCGAGGCAAGCCCCAAGGCAAACACCATTGAAAGCCCAGCCATCAAAATGGAAAAATAGCCCGCCGCTTTGTTATGTTTGCAAAGCAGAGTTCCATTGACTACAAACGACAATAATGGGAATGTGAGAATAAGCCAGCTATTTGCTGCAAAAAACGAGGAGTTAAAAGATTCTAACATTTAAATGTAAAATAGTAAAAATCTATTTAAACTTATCTGTTTAATCCCAATTTATAGTTGGATGGAGGTCTTTTAGGTCTTTGTTGTTCTTTGCTTCTTCAAATTTTTTGCTCAAATACTCGTCTCTGTGCTTTTCTTTTTCCTTTGCCTCCGAGAATTTGGCATCTAATTCCGAGTCTTTGTTTTTTTCGTTTGCCATAAATTCTTCCAAACTAACCTGCTTTTTTCGTTCCCTGTGAGAGACAACCTCCTTGGTGAAGGTGTCCACCACCAGTATCTTATCACAACAAGGGCAAATTACTTCTATATTCTGCATAAAGTAAAAACTAGAAAAATTTTCTAAATTATATCCCCCATGATAAAAAGCTTGCAGTCCATTCAAGAGCATATTAAAAACGCACCTGGTTCTTATTTGAGCCGCTTGCGAATTAAATTCACAAAAAAAAGCGGACTAGTGCAAAATTCCAAAATACATAATGAATTGTGCAATGAAATTGCAAATGAAGAGAGGTTGCAAAAATGGCTGCAAAAAAGAAGCGAGCAAGAGGTTCTAGCTCTGTGCTTAATTTACGCAAGCCAAGGTAGAGGCTTGCATTTCAACGAATTGGAACGCAATTTAGACACAGACCAAAAATCTCTTTTTGCATTTTTGAGCGAAGCTGCAAACGAAATGTTTATATGGCAAGCAAAATGCCAAGGTTCTCGCATATATTATGGTTTTGCAGATTTTGAAAATTTCATTTTAAGCAATTTTATTAAAAACGAAGAAACGCTTGAATCTGCGTCTTGGGTTTCTAACGAGAAAAAAACAGAATTGTATTTGTTATTTATGCTGTCTAAAATACAGCTCGGTAAAATTTCCGTTAATAAAGATTATTCCATCAGCCATTTTTCAAAAAAACATATTGTAAAAATTTTCAGCAACAACAAAAATTTAGATAACGCGGTTATTGAAGAATGTATTTGCTTGTTGTTTTCCTTTTTAATTTCAGAAAAATGGATTTCAAAAGATGCGGAAAGCGGAAACTTAAAATTGCTCTCCCCTGCTTATGATTTTTTGCAGAACAATGGGTTCAGGCTTTTTTCAGAATTCTTTTTTTGGTGGAAAAATGAGAGGTTTCGCAACAAAAACGATTTGCCAAAACTTTTGAAATTTTTTGAAAAGCCCCTTAGTGCATTGAATGCCGCTAAATTATTTTGGGCTCACGATACACGCTCTAGGTTGCAAAAAAACAAAACATCCATAAGCTGGCAGCATTTGCCTTTGCCGCTCAAGGAACTTTGGATTTTTGGAATTCTTAAAATGCAGGTGAGGAAAAAACATATTCTAACCTTTTCCCTTTCCGAATTCGGCGAGAGCATTTTTTTCGCGAAAACCCCAAAAGAAAACTTAGCCGAGCCGATTGTAGCGAGCAGTTCCAATTATGAATGGCTTTTGTCGCAGAATAACGGGGCATTTAGAATTTTTCAAATGTCTTGTTTTGCGCAGGCAAAAAACGAAGAAGAGCTTTTGCGCTTTGTGCTTTCCAAAGAATCTTTTTTAGACGGTTTGCGTTCAAAACTTCCAAACTCTTTTGTTCAAGATTTTTTGCAATGGAACAAAGCGGTGCCAAATGTAGCTAGTGCCCTAAATGAATGGCTCCACATATACAACGATTCTTACATTGACACCTTGCCTATTTTGCGCATAAGAAATGCGAGTAAATTCGCAGAACTCTCTGCATATAAACCATTTCTAGCATGCGTGGAAGAAACTATCCCAAACTGGGGTTTTATTATAAAAGCGGAAAGTGAAAAGAAAATCAAAGAAATGCTCGTGCATTTTTCATTGGAACCTCATTCTTCTGTGCAAAATCCAAACAAAGAAGCACCTCTACCTAAACTAGCGGAAATAGAACAATTCAAACTCCCCTATCCAATTCCTGAGGGTGAAGATGCGAATTTTTGAGTAATTGTCTGAACCAGCCTATTTGGGAATTTACTATAGTAAGCAATGATTAACTCATATTCAAATGCTCTGGGATATGGGACTAGGGACAGGGGACATGATTTTTCGCTTAAAAAAGCCCATTTTTATTGCATACTCATACCCCTTTTCCCATATCCCTTGTCCCAGAGAGAGTTAATCAGCATTTACTATATTACCCCTGCATATTCTTCAGAGGATTTAAGATGAAACGTACACATAACTGCGGCGAGCTTAGAAAGGGAGATGTTGGGAAAACGGTGACGCTTTGCGGCTGGGTAGATAGGCGGCGTGATTTGGGGGGTGTTATATTTGTTGATTTGCGCGACAAATATGGCAAAACACAGATAGTTTTTAACCCAGAGTGGAACGCGGAAGTACATGAACTTGCAGATACTTTGAGAAATGAATTTGTGATTCAAGTGACAGGCGAGGTGCAAAACAGACCTTCTGGAATGGAAAACGAAAAAATCTCCACCGGAGACATTGATGTAAAAATAAATGAATTGGTGATTTTGAACAAAGCCGAAACTCCGCCGCTGGAAATAAATAATGCAAAAGAAGAGAGCAAAGAAAACGATGATTTGCGCCTGCGCTACCGCTATTTGGATTTGCGCCGCCCTTGGATTCAAAAGAACTTAATGCTCAAAAGCAGGTTTTTGGGTGAGGCTCACGCATTTTTCCGCAAAAACGGATTTGAAGAAATTGAAACTCCGGTGCTGTGCAAAAGCACTCCCGAAGGCGCGCGCGATTATATTGTGCCTAGCCGCGTGAACCCGGGCAAATTTTATGCCTTGCCCCAAAGCCCCCAGCAATACAAGCAGCTTTTGATGATAGCTGGAATGGACAGATATTACCAAATAGCAAAATGCTTTAGAGACGAAGACCTGCGCGCAGACCGCCAGC
>CAZIMU010000093.1:0-7379 GCA_964540355.1 uncultured Fibrobacteraceae bacterium
GACCGGCTGATTACAAATCAGCTGCTCTACCAGCTGAGCTACTTCGGCAGCTTTTAGCCAAGATGTACGGGGTTGTACATAATGGAGAATTAAATTTAGAAAAAAAGTGGCAGTTTGTCAAGGGGATTTTCATAAAAAAGCATAAAAATGCACAAAAATGTAAACACTTGTTGACATTTTTCACTTTTTAGGATTTTTTTTGCGTTTTTTTACGTCTAATAAGTAAAAGAGAGAAAAACATGACTCTTGAAGAACGCATAAACCGCATTATATACACAAGCGAGATAGAGCTTGCTGGTGGGGCGTACAAAGAAAAGTATGAGCTGGATAACGGAAAATCAATAAAAAAATTTATACTTGATAAATTACGTCTGAATGAAAGGAGGAAAACCAAAGTCTATACCAACCTTGATACTGGTGAGAAAATTAGCATTAGTGGTAACTCCGCAGGCAAATTAGCAAGCCATTACAAACATGGAGAAACATACCAAAAGACAATAGCCCATATTCCGCAGATAATAGAAAATATGAAATTCTTAGAAGAAATGAAGCCAGATAAAGAAAATGCCAAATTTGACAATTATTCCTATTACGTCACTAGAATAAATACAGATGGAATATCACATACCATATTAAGTACAGTTGGGCATAATGAATATAGGGTATATTATGACCAAAACGTGTTTGAAGGAACACCAGAAGAAGTATTTAAAGAGGCAAGAACTTCTAATGATAGTAAATATAGCCGATTAAAAGAAATATTGAAAGATAACAAAAAAGAGGCGGTGGACCCTTCCGAGTTACACTCGGGGGACAAACCCCAGCCTGCCTCTGCTAATAAATATACAAAAAATTCTCTCGATGTGCAAGGGGAAAACTAATATAAATTGGATTACTGGCATTTTTGGGCAAAAATCGGCGTTAATACCCTGCCTTTTTGCCCGATTTAAACATAGGCGTTGGAATTCCATTCTAAACAGTTTTGAGCCTATTTTTTTCTACATTCCCAATATGGATCATAAAAAAAGTTTTACTTTTGAGTCGGGTTTTCCGGGTTTTCCGGGGCTTCGCAAGTTTCGTTTGGAGAAAGATGAAGCTATTGAGCCGCTAGAATGGCTGGTTAGTGAGGAAAGCCCAGATATTCGCTTTATAGTAGTTAATCCGATGTTTTTTAGGCCAGACTATGCACCAAGGCTCACAAAAGAGCACATGAATTCTTTGAACATTCACAAAAAGGAAGATTTGCGCTTATTGGTTATTGTGACATTAAATGAAAACTACGAAGAATCAACTGCTAATTTGGCATCGCCTATAATGTTCAATGTAAATGAATACAAAGCCGTTCAGCTTATGATAGACGATGGATTGTATTCTCACACCGAACCCATATTCGCGGAGGGAATCTAATGCTAATACTCTCCCGTAAAATAGGCGAAAGCATACAGATAGGCGATAATGTGAAAATATTGATAGCCGATATGGATAGCAAAGGTTTTGTTAAAATAGGCATAGAAGCACCGAAAAACATAACCGTTCACCGAGACGAAGTCTATAGAAAAATAGCCATAGAGAACAAAGCAGCATTGCGTTCCGCCACGCAACACAAAGAAGAACACAAAATTATGGATTTGCGCGATTTGGCAAAGAAGTTAAGAGAAAAGAACCCAAATGCAAAATGAGTCGCATAGCTTCACCGCAGAGGAAACCAAAAACCTGTTTGAGAAACTTGAACAGAGAGAAATTTCAAATGCTGAGGATTTGCGCAAATGGATTTTGGACTGGAGCAAACTTTCGTCCATTTTAGCAGAAGAGAGTGCGCGGCGTTATGTTGCAATGACCTGCGACACCACAAACAAGCCAGCAGCAGAGGCTTATGAATTTTTTGTTTCAAATATAGACCCGGTGATTAGCGAAAAGAATGAAAAGCTCCAAAAGAAACTCATTGAGCATAAAAATTTAAACGATTTAGAAACTGAATTTGGAAACTGGTTCAAAGCGGTGCGCACAGATTTGGAATTGTTCAAAGAAGAAAATATTCCGCTTGAAACTCAGCTGAATTTAGAAATTCAAAAATATCAAAAAATCACAGGAGCGATGAGCGTAGAGTACAAGGGCGAAACAAAAACCATGCAGCAGATGGTTCCATATTTGCAAGTCCCAAATAGGGAAGAACGCGAAGAGGCTTGGCACTTGCTAACCAAACGCCGACTGCAAGATGCTGAGGCTTTAGACGCTGCCTTTGACAAACTTTTTTCGCTACGTATTCAGATAGCAAAAAATTCCGGCTACGAAAACTACATAGACTACATTTTCAAAGCCAAACATCGCTTTGACTACACCCCGCAGGATTGCAAAAATTTTCACGAGAGCATTGAGAAAATAATTTTGCCTTTGCAAAGAGATATTTTGCGAGATAGGGCAAAAAAAATGAAGCTCCCAAAACTGCGCCCCTGGGATTTAAGTTGCGACCCGCAAGGCAGGGCAGCACTCAAGCCTTTTAAAACCGGAGCGGAACTGGTTTCAAAATGCGGAAATTTATTCAACCGCTTGAATCCTCAGTGGAATGAATGGTATAATATTTTGCAAAAGGAAAATTTAATAGATGCAGACAGCCGCTTGGGCAAGGCTCCGGGTGGTTATCAAATAACTTTTTACGATTCCAATGTTCCATTTATTTTTATGAATGCCGCCGGCACAAACCAAGATGTTTACACGCTTTTGCACGAAAGCGGTCACGCCTTTCACCAATTTGCAATGGCAAAGCAAGAGCTTTTTGCGTTCAAAGATGTCCCCTCCGAATTTGCAGAAGTTGCCAGCATGAGCATGGAGCTTTTGGGAGCCGAAGATTTATCCGATTTTTACAACGAGGAGGATTTTCGCCGCAGCCGCATAGAAGCCCTCCAAGACATAATCTCGCTTTTCCCCTGGGTTGCCACCATAGACGCATTTCAGCACGAACTCTACAAATTTCCCACCCACACCGCAAAAGACAGAAAAGAAATTTGGCTTTCCCTGCAAAATCGCTTTGACAGCGGAGTGGACTGGAGCGACTTGGAAGATGCCCGCTCCTATTTGTGGCAAAAGCAGTTGCATCTCTTTGAGGTTCCATTTTATTATGTTGAATACGGGATTGCTCAACTCGGTGCTTTGCAAATTTACGCAAACGCAAAGAAAAACAGAGACATAGCTGTGCAAGATCTGATTAAAGCGGAAAGTTTGGGTTCTTCAAGACCCTTGCCAGAACTTTTTAGGGCTGCTGGCATTAAGTTTGATTTTAGTCCGAGAACTATGGAACCATTGGCGGAGATGATATTTTCTTAGCTTCCCCCTTGCTTTTTTCCTCAAAATTTGTTATATTAGTGCTGGAATTATAAATAAATGGAGGTAACACTATGAGAACTCAATTCTCTAAGCTCGCACTCATGGCAACCCTAGGGCTTGCCTTGGCATTCACAATTTCCTGCTCTTCTTCAGATGACGGAGGTGGAGACAAAACTGGAGGTGGAGACAAAACTGGAGGCGGTGATAAAAAAGATAGCCATAATCCTGGTTGCTTTTATACAGAGAAAAATCGCTGTCTGGAACTTGATGATGTCTACGAAAAGAATGTGGGTATAGAAAAATCCTGTGCAGAAGACAAAGAAAAATATAATAATGCAGAATACAAGCCAGAAGGTTGCCCAACTGGCTGGAAAGCAAAATGTGTACACACTATGGGAATAACTTATTACTATGATGTTGAAGAGGCTGATGTAATGATTGCTAACAGTGGTAAGGGTAGTACCGGTACTTGCACAAGGAAATAGGAGTTTTTATGAATAAATACATTTTCAATATAGCGGCAGCCCTCTTAGTTTTGGGCATGGTTGTTTCTTGCTCTTCTGGTGACGATGGCGGAGGCGATGGTTCTAGTTCGTCTGGTGGTGGCAAAGGCAAAAGTTCATCCTCTGGTATAGATGACGGCAAAACTTACCAAACGGTTATTATAGGTGAACAAACTTGGTTCAAGCAGAATTTGGGGGGCGAGTACACTTGGGCAAGTGCTATGGATTTGCCATCTGAATGTAACGATAAACCTAATTCGCCTCCTTGCAAGATAACCCTTCCCCACAGAGGAAAATGTCCCGAAGGGTTCCATATCCCTAGTAGTTTCGAATGGGGTAAACTGTATCAATATGTTATGGCAAATATGGTAGGTGATTATGTGGATCCATGTGAATACCTTGGTAGCATATGTGAATACCCTGGCAGCCAGAACAAAGGAATTCCTGATACTTATGGTTTCTCTGCTGATGAAGGTACGAAAACATCGTGGTGGGCTGCTGATTTAGTCGAGTGGAGTATACTGGGTTCCATTGGAGGTTCCACCCCCTTTACTTACATCTTCAGGCAGTTTCAGAATCTGCCTAGAGAATATCACTCTATTCGCTGTCTTAAAGATGGTGCCATATACAAAAAAATACCCGATAAAAAGCAATTAACTGATACTCGCGACAACCAGACTTATAAAACCATAATGATAGGTAGGCAGAATTGGATGGCGGAGAACCTTAAATACAAAGCCACAGGTAGCAAATGCGGAGACGATGACAAAAAGCTCAAAGATTCCAATACTACAACTTGCGATAACTACGGCAGGTTGTATAACTGGGCAACGGCTATGAATTTGCCATCCAAATGCAATGAAGCATTAAGCACCAGCGATGCCGATTGCAGCAAAAATGCCGTTCATCAAGGCGTATGTCCTAGCGGCTGGCATTTGCCTAGCGGTGATGAATGGCGCGAGCTAGGAGGTTATGCTTTTTTTGGTTACGGCTCTTTGAGGGCGGCTAACGGTTGGGGAACTGAAGAAACGAAAAGTCTTTCGGGTCCGGTGGAATATGATCTTAATGGCACGGATGACTACGGTTTTTCGGCTCTGCCGAGCAGCTACGGCTATGTTGATACCTATGAAGGCAGAAAATCCAGCGTTTATTGGAGTGCTTCGGAAGAAACTAACGAAAAAGCTCTAGACTCTTGGTTAAGCCCAGCCCGCGTAGTAGGGGGTGGCAGCGATGCTATCGGCGATGCTAGGGGCAATAATGGCATCATTGGCAAAGAAGACAAACCCTACTATTTTAGCGTACGTTGCGTGAAAGATTAAAGTTTGCTTTGGCTTCAAAATATTTCCTATATTCTGTAAATCAGGAATTCAATTCCCGATTTACAGAGGTTGTTTTCTCAACCTTTAGATTTAAATCCAAGCTTCTCTTTCGCTTCAGCTAAAGAAACGCCACTATCCAAAAGTGCAAATAATTCCTCGTAGCCCTCTTCCCTACCTTCCTCATACCTAACCGCCAAAGCATCATCCCAGTTCCACTCAGTAAAAAGCATATTCAACACCTCCGAAGCGTGCTTCTCTAAGAAATATAGTAAGCAATGATTAACTCAATGTTTGGGACAAGGGACAAGGGACAAGGGATATGAGTTAATCAGTACTTACTATACTTTAAATCGACTCAAAATGCTTTTAAGGTCGTTTGCCAGCTTGGCAAGCCCATCCGAGTTCCTATTGATTTCCTTTGCTTCCCGGGCACTATCTTTGGCATTCTGTGCCATGCCTGCCACATTTTGGCTCATAACATTTATACCCCTTGCTGCCTCCCCTGCATTGCGAGCTATGTCTTTGCTGCCTTTAGCAACCTCGCTTATGGAACTGGCAACTCGCTTTGCTCCGGTATTTGCCTGCGCAACATTGCTCGCTATCTCATTGCTTGCCTTGGTTTGCTGGCTAACATGACCAGATATGGATTCAACACTCTGATTTATCTTCACTATTATATCAGACACATCGTTTATAACCGTAACTGCTTCTCCTGTGCCAACCTGAATGCCTTCTATGCGCCGCGCTATGTCGTCTGCGCTTTGCGCACTCTGGTTAGCAAGTTCTTTGATTTCACCTGCAACAACCGCAAAGCCTTTCCCAGCTTCGCCAGCAGAAGCTGCCTCTATTGTGGCGTTCAAAGCCAAAAGGTTTGTCTTGTCTGCTATTTTCTTTATCACATCGGTAACCTGCCCTATTTCCTTGGCGGCTGCACCTAGCTTGTTCATTACTCCGGTGGCATTATTAGATTTCACCGTAGCTTCGTTTGCCACCTTGTTTGCTTCCCCTGCATTGCTTGATATTTGTTTTATGCTCGCACTTAACTCTTCAACTGCAGCGGCTATAGTATTCATATTAGTGGACATCTGCTCGGCTGCCCCAGCCACCTCGTTAGCGTTCACAGAAGCTTCTTCCGCTCCGCTCGCCATCGCATTTACATTCACAGAGGCTTCCTCGGCCTCGCTGGCTATAGTTACGCTGCTAGACATATTTTTCTCTGCTGTTTCCGATGCCTCTTTGCCTATTGTGGAAAGTTCTTTTGCATCGTCTGCTAAAGCATCTGAATCATGCCGAAGATCATTGAATATGATTTGCAGATTTTTCGATGTGTTGTCCAGTGCTTTTGAAAGTATTCCAAGTTCATCTTTGCGGTCCAAGCCTATACGGACTGTCATATCCCCTTTCTCTATTTTGGCAAGAGCATTTACAACCATATGCAATGGCTTAGTTATGGAAAGCGTGATGAATATACTAGAACCTATAGAGATGAGCAAAATAACAATTAAAAGTGTAATTGCTATTCTTTTGTCGTGGACGGTTCGTTCAGAAGCCTCGTCTGATATACTTTGGGTTGTTTTAATTCTCCTTTCCACAGCCTCATCTAAGGCTTTTGACATTGCATTTGCCGCTTTTAATACCTCAGGTGAAAGGTCTCCCAAGCTGAGTCCAGTAGCTGGGTCAAATTTTGCGTTTTTTGTGTAATTATGTACTTCCGCAACATACTTGTCAGCAGCAGCTTCCAAATTGTCCAGAATTTTTTTTCCTGCTTCTTCAAGAACTAATTCTTTTTGCTTGTCTATAAGTTCTTTCATAACTTTCTCGGTTTCGTCCATGCCTTTAATAGCTGCCTCACGGCTTTCATTTGTTCTCGCAAGCTGCCACCGCCGAATATCTAAGCGCAACTCCTGCACTTGTTCGCCTGTTTTCACAAGCATCCCTAAAGGAACAGCTCCTTTATCGTACAATGTATCTATTTCCACATCCATAGTATCTACTGTATGGAGCAGGTATATTCCTATTATAGCCGTAAGCACGGAAATAAATAGAGAAGATATCATTAGCTTTGTGCCAATTTTGATGTTTTTCATTTGTTACCCCTTGAGTTTGAACAATCCGGGGTAAATATAGTTTATTTTTTTCGAATTTGTATAGAATATAGTAAGCAATGATTAACTCAATGTCTGGGACAAGGGATATGGGATAAGGGACATGAATATGCAGAAAAAATGGTTTTTGA
>CAZIMU010000094.1:0-7320 GCA_964540355.1 uncultured Fibrobacteraceae bacterium
AATTGGAAAAGGAATACAAAGATATAGAAGACTGCAAATACCTTATAGCTAGGGCACAGAGCTTGCTTCTTGGCTAAATTTAGTGCTTTGTAAATCCCTTGCAATCCTCATCTTTTGCTTCGCGGTTATTGATATAGCATTTCCATGTCCAAGAATCATTCTCAAGACGACGCCTTGCCCATCCGTGATATTCGCATTTACGGCTTAAGTTCGCAACAAATATCAGTTTTTTATCGTACCAGCCCATTTTCCAGTTTCTATCGTACATTATCCGCTCTCTTATAAAACCACTCCAAACTCTTTCTTTGCCGTAGCAAAAATTATCTGACTCCTTGAAAATTTCACGGCAAACCAAAATTCCATTTTCTGGCCCATAACATTTTTCAGAGCCTGGGCCATTGGAATACCAGCCTGCGGCAAAACCATTTGTCGTTAAAAAAAATGCAAAAAAAAGAAAACGCAAAAACACCTTTGTAACATAGTAAACTTTCTACATTAACGAAATGATAAAAAATGCATTGAATGCAATTTTATTCGTCTTTTTTCTTTCTGCTCCTATTTGCGGATATGCTCAAAATTTGCCTATTGTACTAGGATCTGTTTTGGAAATAGGTTCTGGACTGCTTGAAAATGACAGTTATGGCACAGGAATACTCAGAATCACTCCCTTTGCCGGACTTTGGATAAATGGTCTTGGATTTGCTCGCATTGGAGCCAGCACTGGTAGTGAGGAACGAACCGACTCCACAGGTTTTATAAGCGAAACAAAGAGATTTGATTTTTCTGCGCAAATAGGTTTTTCCGCAATAGGTATGGAGCGCCCATACATAGCCGCCTCGTACGTGAGGAGCAAGATTTATTCGCCAAACAGCGATGCTTCATGGAACGAATGGGGCCTTGGCATTGGGCACAGATTTTCCCTTTCGCCATTTGCAGCCATAGTGATAGAGGCTGAGCACAGATGGATTCCCAAGCACTACGATAGCTTGCAAAATATCGATATTTCTGGTCGAAGGCTACAAATGAATTTTGGATTGGTTGTTTATCCTTATTAATTTTCTACATTTATGCTTAAATGATTTAAGGAGAAAAAATTATGGGAACACAACTCACTAAAATCGTGCTTGCAATGGTATTCGGGTTTGCCATCTGCTTTGCGCAGGAGACACCCGACAGAAAGCTTGCTGTTTATGTGTCTGGTTCAAGTGATGCAGGCATAAACAAGTCTTTAGGCAACAAACTGCTTTTGACAATGGTACGGAGTGGTATATATTTGGAAATAGGCGACCCCGACTATTTTCAAGACGAAATAACCAAGAGCGGCAAAAGCGACTTAGCCTCTATTATCCAAGTTACCAAGCGGCATGGTGCGGACTATGTGTGCGTTGTTAATATGATAGAGGCATTTGGTGCTTATTCCTTATCTGCCCGTTTGATAAAAATATCTGGTTCTCAGGTTGTCAAAACTGGTTTAACGGACCGCTCGCTTAAATCACTAGACGACCTTACAGCGGCCTCCAATGAGCTTGCTCGCCAGCTTCTACCACCTTCCGCTGCTGCCATTATTCCTTCTGCTGCACCAGCACAAACTGCCCAGCAGCAATCCATTCAGAGACAGCAGCAACAACAACAGCAGCCACAGCAACCATCACAGCAACAGCCAGCGGTAAATGCTAATGCTCCGTATGCCTTCCTTGCATCTGGTTCTTTTGGTAACGAGGCTTCCCCTCAGTATAATGCTCCTCAGCGCAATGTTCCCACTACAGCAGCTTATCCTTCGCCCTATCCTGCCGCTGCCAGTAACAATATGCCTGTGGATAGAGTAGCGGCTGCACAGGCGGCGGCTAGAAAACAATGTGCGAGAACATACAATATCAACGAGGTTCTTATGAATTTGAGGGAGAGCTTTCCCAATACGTTGAAAGATTGTTCAACAGATCTTGCGAAAAATATGGCAATGTCTTTTATACCAGGTAGAAAAAAAATTGAACCTAAGTCTTTTATGCAACAGTGCGCTGTGGATGGTATAAGGAATGAAATTCCAGATGGTTTTCCCAATGCGGATAAGATTGTTGGGAGCGTAAATAATTTTGTGCAGGGTATTTTGAATACTGCTATGTCTGGCGGTGCGGTTGATCCTAAGAAACTCATTAGCTCTGTTGCCAGTATGAACGTAATGGAGCTTTTGAACGATGTGAAAAGACAGGCTTCTGGCCCGTGCGTGGTGAACGAGCCGTATTAACCCATCACGCTCATTGAGCTTCGCCCAAGGCTCCCTTGAATTCCTTGAATGCCTTGTGGTTTTTGCTAAAAAACTGCCCGCAGCCGCTATGTTATATTCTGGAGTTTCTTCGTTGAAGTATTTTAAGATTGCTCAGTGTCCGTTGTGTGCAAGATTAAGCATATTTTTCTACATTTCTTCGCCCTAATGCAAAGAAGTACAAAATTTCTAAATTTACCTCAATGAAAACTCTATACCACGGTTCTTCCGAAATTATAGATAACCCAGAATTCGGCAAAGGCAATTTGCATAACGATTACGGGCTTGGTTTTTATTGCACGGAAAATCTGGAACTGGCAAAAGAATGGGCTTGCAGCAATGTTTCTGGTGGTTATGCCAATAAGTATTCCATAGATTTAACAGGGCTTTTGGTACTAAACTTATCCGATAAGGAATATAATATTCTGAACTGGATTTCGCTATTGCTGAATAATCGGACTTTTTCGGTAAATAACCAAGTAGCCAGCGAAGGAAAAAATTATCTCATACAAAATTTTATGCCGAATATAAATGATTTTGATATTATTATAGGATATAGAGCAGACGATTCCTATTTTGCTTTTGCACAGGATTTTTTAAACAATGCAATTTCTGTTAAAACTTTGGAAAATGCTATGAAACTTGGAAATTTAGGCAAGCAGATTGTTATAAAAAGCAAAAAAGCATTTGGATTGCTGTTATTTGAAAATGCAGAGCAAGTAGATGGAAATATATATTTCAACAAAAGAATGGAACGAGACGATAAGGCAAGGAAAGATTATCTGAAAAAGGAGAGACTAGACAAAATAGATTCCGATGAACTTTTTTTGGTGGATATTTTAAGGCGGCAGGTTAAGCAAAATGACATCAAATTTTAACGAACTTTATTTGGAAAATGTTTCCAAAGTTTGCGGCGATATGCTGAATTATGCGGTGAATGTTTGCAAGGAAGATGGCGATGAATTTTTGCGAAAATTTATCGAACGCGGAATTGCGAAGGAATTTGAAATAGGCAATCCTAAATACATTGTTGGCAAAAGCGGAATCGAAATTGCTATGGATATTCTTGGACAACTTGATTGCAAGGAAGATTTTTTGAGCAACACAACAAAAGAATATTGGGCTGCTTATGTTTTGGCAAAACTCAAATTCAATACCGAATTATCCTTTGAAGAAATTTTAAAGCACTTGCCCTTTTCAAAAATCCTAGAATTATACCACCCCCTGCACGAAGCAGATATAACTAAATTTTTTGAGGTTGCAAAGCAGCGATTTCGCTCAAAATAACCGTTTTTCATAAAAATCGTTGAATTGTACGTAAATTGCAAAATGGTAGGACAAGTTAGTATATTTTAATATAAAAGAAGGAGAAAGAACATGAGTTTTACAAATATTTTTGCTGCCGCTACAGAAGGAACAGTTGATGATGTCAGGTATTTTGTAGAGCAAAATAATTTCACAATCTTATGAATCGGAGTCACCTTAGGTTCTGACAATATTCTACTCTTCATTAGGAATAACAAGCCAGCATAGCACATAAGCTAAAAGTCCGGTGCCTGCAAAAATTGTGCAGCAAGCCCAAGCTATACGCACCAGTGTTGCATCTATGTCAAAACTCGCGGCAAATGCACCGCAAACTCCAGCTATTTTTTTATTTTTTTTTGAAAGTCTTAGAGGTTTCATTTAGCAGATTCCTTTTCAGAATTTTCAGATTTCTTTGAAACATTTTTTAACAAGAAGGCAATAACATCTGGCGTTAGGTCTGCTATTTTTGAAAGAGTGGATTGCCATTTTTCTATTGGCAAAACTCTGACATCATCGCCTTTTAACACCAAAAAAGCCACAGGGTCTATGCGAAGCCCACCACCGCTAGAAGCCAAATCGCTTTTGCCTGTATGCCCACCCATACCCATACCAACAGACACGCGGCTAACGGGAATAACGGTTGATTCACCAGATTGTATTGGCTCACCGATAACGGTTTCGGTTTGAGCTATATTTTTTAGCTTTTCTAAAAGCGTTTCTGCAATGGTTTCTACGGACATAGTTTAAATATAGTAAAAACTCTCCTTTTCCCTCATAACTTTACGTTCAGCTTTGCTGTGATGGTCGTAGCCGCAGATGTGCAAAAGCCCGTGCACAAGCACTCGCTTTAATTCTTTGTAATAGGAATTGCCATAGAGTGGAGCCTGTCTTTTAACCTGACCTTCTGCTATATAAATTTCGCCCAAAAAATTCGGTTCGTTCCAAGCAAAAGAGAGAACATCGGTCACTTTGTCAAGTTTGCGGTAATCGCGATTCAACGTTCTTTGCATAGAATCATCGCAAAGGATAATATTCACAAAGTCATTCTTTTTTTCTTTTTTCAACAAAGCCTTAGCTAGAGGCTCCAAGCGCGGCTGCCAAGGAAATTTTTTTTTAGGAATTGTTGAAAAAAATCTCAAATCTCATACCATTTCTTGAGTACCTCAATAATCTGCTCGGCTTGTGCTTTGCTGCTCACATTGAATTTGCTTCGCTGTTTGTAAACGCCGCTGATTTTCTGAAAGCGCCGCAGAGAAACTTTGGGTTCTCCAAAATTTCCAGTTTTATCTTTTTCTTGGTAATGAAAAGCTATGGTAGCCCATGCTCCCTTTGAAAGATATTCCTTGGCGAGTTCTTTTACGATTATCTCGCCAGCCTCGTCCACCTGCTCAATTGTCGGTTCTGTGTTTTCCGTATCCATGTGGGTAAATGTAGAAATTCATTGAACCCTATCGAACCACACGCCTCTAAAAGTTTGAAAACGCCACACCTGCTTGCCTTTTATTGTGATATAATATTCCGCTTTTGCGCCATCGCTCCTAGTGTAAAGAACCATATAGCAATCCACGCCATCAATGCGCAGTTTTTGACCTGTGTATTTGGCACTTGCAACCCAAGCATCCGGTTGAAAGGGCATTTCCCAAACAGGCGAGAGTACTTTGAGGTCTTTGCTTTTGTTTTTCTCGTCTATTTTTTCTGTTAAAAAATAGAGAAATTCCTCTGGAACAGCCTCGTTTTCAAAGGTAATCGTGCCATTGCTCAGGTGACTGCGCCAATAAATAGCCGCTGGCTTTTCCGAATAATCCCTGAAACTCCACTCAACGGAATATAAACCATCTCTAATTGAATTTTGCCAAATTGGGCTTTCTTTGGATATGCTATAAACCCCTGTTGTGTGCATTGAAAAAGCCGTGTCTGCCGCCCTATATTGCAATTCAGACGAAAATTCTATGCTATCCCCTGTTTTTTGGGTGTGGATTCTAGCTGTTACAGGGTAAAAAGTGCCGTTTATCGGGAGTTTTGCAGAAAACCAGGCATCCTCTGCTCTAACCAAGCCAAGTGCCCAAACTAAAAGACAAGCGAAAAAGAGCAGCTTATACATTGGAACACCAGGGGGCCTAACCCTCAATTAAGTGTTCTGCTAGTTCTTTACTGAATTCCTTAGTATTATAATAGCCGTTTTCAAGGCGTTCTTTGACTGGAGCTATGCGTTCTTCTCTAACTTCGGGCAGGGCATTTGCTCTCGCTTTTACCAAGGCTTCTGAGGAATTGCCAGCATTTGTGGATATTGATACGTCGTAGTCGGTTGCGGCTTTGCCTTTTCTGGTAGCCTTTTCTTTTTTCTCACGAACACTTTCCTCTGCGGCGGCTTTTTTAAGCCACTCGGCAGCATTGCTCTGAACACCAGTATTGGAAATATGCATTCGTTACCTCTATCCTATGTATCGGCATAAATTAGAAAATTCTTTAGTGAAAATATTTAATTTCCTAAAAAACAAAATATCCCGAAAAAATGAAGATTCTTTAAAGGAATTATTTGTTATTCTTCCAAAACAAGATACATAATTTTGATTACGGCAAAACCCTTGCCGCCTTCTCCGCCATCCTGTTGCTTATAGCCACCATAGCCGCCACCGCCATATTTGGCAGCAGTTGGTCGTTGTCCTCCAGCACTGCCACCAAATTCTTCGCTATTATTGTCTATTTTATCCTTTTCTAATTTCGCACCCTTCCCACCTTCTCCACCAGAATCACTCCTAGGATCGCCAGGTCGGCCGCCCTCTCCATTGACCGTACCCCAAGCAGACTGTTTATAAGAAACGCTACCAGAAGCACTACCCGGTTTCACATAACCACCTGTACCGCCTTTACCGCCTTCATTGTTCACGGTGTTTAAAGAATTGCCTCCACTGCCTCCATTTGCCACAATGCTAAAATTTTCACCACCTGCCGACCATTCTACTTTTGTGGCATTTCCGTTTGAACCAAATTGACCTATGCTATTTTGTCCGCCTGTTCCGCTTTCGTAATAACGACCGCCTGCTCCGCCTTTGCCAAGTGTTATCTTAAAATTAATAGGTTCCTCTATGGACATTTTTAGAAAAGCGACTTCTCCGCCACCGCCACCGCCGCCTGTGCCAAATACTTTGTTAAGCAGTCCATTATTAAAATCACCACCTTGCCCGCCACCACCGCCTCCAAGCACGTAAATTTCCACTTGCGCAGGGGAATCTTTTGACGCTTTGTCAAAGGTATATGTCGGGTTTGCATTATTGGATTCCAAATCAAATTCTTTTTTCTCTATTTTAATTTTTTTCACAAGCAAGGCTTTTCCTGCCTTAAATGCTCTTACATTAAATTCATTTTCCAATTCTTTGGCTAAGTTAGAATTACCAGTTGCAGTTGCTAGTTCCCATAAGGGAATTAAACTTTGGTTAAAGTCTTCAATGCCGCAAATATCGGCTTTATCTTCTATTGAATTTAGCCAGTCTCCATAATTTCTTTTAAGGTCTTCTAAACTGAAAGCATCAATGGGTTTTCCGCCATAAGAGTAATAATGAAAGAGGCTGTTTTTTTCTAATTCCTCGCTTTCCGTTGTTGATGCTGTACCGCCGGAAACTCCGCCTGTAATATCTTTATAACTAGCTTGCAATGCAGATTTTAATTGTTTATTATCATTTTTAGATAAACCTTTGCCATTGTAGGTATAATTGAATTCCAGCGAGCCGCCTTTATAATAGCGAACCAGAACATGG
>CAZIMU010000095.1:0-7277 GCA_964540355.1 uncultured Fibrobacteraceae bacterium
CTTGGAGCAACGCTAGATGAACTTGGCGGTATGCTTGATGAACTTGGAGCAACGCTTGAAGAAGAACTTTTAAGGGAGCTTGATGTGCCAGCATTCGCAACAGACGAACTGGAAATGCTACCGCTAGGGCTTGAATCAGGGCAACTAAGCAGATCTTCGCAATCGTCAACTGATGAAGACGATTTGCCAGAGGATGACGATTTTTTTACTGACGAAGAACTCGATTTTTTGCCACTGGACGAGGATGGTTCGTCTGGGGCATCGCCACCAGAGCAGGAAAATATGAATGTCAAAGCAAGCCCAAGGGTTGCCACCAATGCGATGCTAGAGAGTTTGTTTCTCATAGTGTTACCTCATTAAAAGCACAATAGATAATATAGTAAGTAATGATTAACTTAATGTTAGGGATAAGGGACATGAATAAGCAGAAAAAATCATATCCCATGTCCCTAGTCCCTTGTCCCAGAGCACTTAAATATGAGTTAATCAGCATTTACCATATATATTTATTTTGGAAAGGGGATAAAAATATTTTTATCCCACAAAATAGCCTTTATTCGCCATTAATTGATATTTATACCACCAATCGCATCTAAAATATCCTTTTTTCTGGCTTCAAATTTTGTGCTTTCGCCAGAGGCTTCAACAACGAACATCTTTTCTTTTGATTGCACCGCTACAACTAAATATAAATCGTGACCTGTGCTATTTGCAAATGAAAATATATATCCTATTGCCGCTTTTCCATCTAGGTTTATGTTCAGGGAATCTTCTTGCTTGTAGTTTGAGTTTTTCATTTTTAGCAAAAATGCCTCTTTCCAAAAATCCATTGAGGCTTCTGATTTTTGTTCATAAGCAGAGACCCTGTACAAAACGCCGTCTGAACTTATGGCTTTGAATTTATCGCTTTCACTTTCATAAGCAGCGAAATTTCTGGGTTCGCTTGCTTTAAAAGAAGCGCACGAAATTGTCTGAACCACGATACCCAGAGTTGCAAGGATTTTTAGGATTTTAAACATATCAAAAATCCTCCCGCAATGAGTTTAAGTTTGTTGAATTTATCCACGCAAATGGCGATGTTGTTTGTTTTACGGGGCGGAAAGTTGGCGCAATTGGCCTTGCGTAAATTGCAACAGAGGCGAGCGCGGCTCTTTTTTCTATTGCTTGCAGCGTTCCTTGCAAATGCTCTATTTGCGAATTCAAGCTCACCATTTCGCGCTCAACGGATTGCAACTCCGCAAAGGGAGCGTTTTTCACCAAATCCATATAGGTCGCCAAAAGTTTTTTTCTGGATTGTATTTGCGAATCCAGTTTTTCTTTCTCCGTGCTTTTATCTGTGCTTTCAAAGCCTTTTTGCTCAATGGTAGCAAGGCTACCTATCAGCGTTTGAATTTCTTGCAAAGCCTCAGTAGGAAGCCTTAGAAGAACAGAATACTCCGTGAAACTCGTGAAATAACCGCCTTTGGATTCTGCTGTTTCTATTATTTTTTGAAAAACGCTATCTGTATTTGCGGTTTTAATGTGAAAATCAAAATGTTGCTCAACTTGCGCAAAAGCCTGAACTGCGATTAGCAAACCAACTACTATCCACACTCTCATTTTACCCTCCTCAAAACTTCCAGCACAGCTTCGGAGTTCTTTTTTTCTGCTTCTATATTCGGAAAATAAGCAACTGCTATCCTCAAAGTTTTTTCATCGGATTTTTTTAATATGGCTATATAATGAACTTCGGGTTCCGTTCTAAAATTTTGCAGACGAACTAGGGAAAATTTTTCTTCGGTTTTAAGCTCTGTAGCATACTTGGATTTAAAAAACTCAAGCATTGCCTCTGCCCAAAAGCTGGTTGTGCCTTTAGGTTCGTTTTTCCTTTCAAAAGCGGAGAATTTTGCATTAAGTGCAGAAGCTGTGCTCCATTCGCGTTTGGTATCTGAGGTTTCTATAAAATCTTTTGGAATGGAGAGTTTTAATGCTTTTCCATTAATTGAGTTATTTGCCAAATTTGAAAACCATTCAAAGGCTTTTACGTGTGCTCTATATGGAATTGCTGTGGGTATATTACTAACCCAAAGGTTTATGGTGGAGAATGTGGCTTGGCGCAGCAGCTCTTTTTCTTCCAGTTTTCTCTGCTCAATTTGCTCGCTCACCCTTTGAATTTCTTTTAAGAGGGCAATTTTTTCTTGTTCAGTTTTTGCAACGGCTAAAAGCTGGTGCAACCTTGCCAAGGTGCTTTCTGCTATTTTAAGCCGAGCGGCATTGTCTGAATAGGCTTCTGTTATGTCGCTTGCGGATATGTTTTTGCTTGTGACGCGCCCAAGCCCTAAAATTTGATTGAAGAAATTTTTGAACTCCGCCACGGGAATTTGCAGGGAGATAAAGCCATTTCTGCGAATGCTGATTGAACCGTTCTTTGCCTTTGTCCAATTTGCAACCGTATCTATAAGCATCTCCGGCTCTGAGGTTTGCATAGTGATGTTGCCGGTGTAATTCACCATTCGTGCAGATGCCATATCTGCCAACATACCGCCATCGCCAGCACTACCATACACTGCCCCTGCCTCATCTGCAAGTGCCTGAGCTTCTTCAATAGCCATAGGCGCCGCTGCTGGCATTGGTGCTGACAACATTGCTCTTCTAGCTCTTGGTACAGCACTGCCACCAGCAGCTAAATCGATTGATCTTGACGATTTTGAGTAATATAATGCGTTTTCTTCAGAAGGAATGTCATAGTCATTTTGAGAAGCTGCTTCTCTGTGAGCATTGCTTGCACACGACAGAAGCATAAAAATGCTTGTTAGTAAAAGAATGTATGGCACAAGTGTAATGTAGAAATAGCTACATCACAGGTGCACGTTAAAAGCTAATCCAACAGCAGGCATTCCAGTTTTTGGAACAATTAAAGGATCTATAGAATAGGAAAAGCTGTTATTTGTATTCAATGCCTCATTCAATGTTCTGTTATATCCCCTTTGATGGACAAATGGGAATATCCAGCTCATTATGCGACTAGTACCAAAAACTATCAAGCCCGCTACCATAAGGTCTAAGTATTCTTCATTAGTACGATATTCATGATTGCAGTAGCTGCCGCCGTAGTAACTGTAATTATAACAATCATCGTATTCTTCCTCAATATTTAAAATTCCAATATACATAAGTGTATAAGCTGTCGCATCCATAAGGCTTTGAGCAACTCCGAATGCAATATCTCCTTGTATATAACTGCCAATTCCAAAACCTACAGCGAAATCCAATGCTGCCCAGCCTCCAGCTGCCTTTTTCTTATTTTTATTGTACAAAGCGGTTTTATCGGCAGGAGATAAATAGATAGATGCTTTTTGAATTTCATCTTTGTTTTTCATAAGTCCAGCTTTGATTAACTGCTGAACTGCCGCTCGCTGATCTGGATTGGAGCTATCTTGTTGCTGTTGAGGGTACTGATATTGCCCCTGCTGCTGTGGGTACTGATATTGCCCCTGCTGCTGTGGGTACTGATATTGCCCCTGCTGTTGAGGGTACTGATATTGTTCCTGTCCTTGTTCGTTTTGAGCAAAAACAGCGATAGAAAAGCATACAATTAAGATAAACCCAATTTGCATACCAACCTTTGCATTAGAAAGTGCGTGTTTCAAAGTATTGCCTCCATTATTTAGGGATAATATAGTAAATGCTGATTAATTCATATTTAATTGTCCCTTGTCCCATATCCCAAGCGTTTGGATATGAGTTAATCAATTACTTACTATATTCCCATCATGCAAACACAAAACGAATTTGTTAAGGTTAGGCTGGGAAAGCTGGAGAAAATGCGGGAGCAGGGGCTGAATCCTTATCCGTATAAGTTTTTAACAACGTGCAATTCAAGCGAATTAAAAGAAAAAGCAGAAGAGTTCATTGCAAATAATAAAGAAGTTTCTTGGGCGGGGCGCATTGTACGCTATAACCGCAAGGGAAAAATGTGCTTTATGCACCTAAAAGATGCTTTTGGGCGTTTTCAGGTTTTAACGGTTGCGAGCGAACTCAGCGAAATTGAATATGAGGTTGTTAAAAGCATGGATATAGGCGACTGGGTTGGCACAAGCGGCACAGTTATGAAAACCAATAGCGGCGAATATACTCTGCAAGCTAAAAAAATTGAAATTATTTCAAAGGCTATTTATCCTTTGCCCATTCCAAAAGAAAAACGAGACGAAAACGGCAACGTTGTGATTTTTGACGAATTCAAGGATATAGAAACTCGCTACCGAGAACGCTATATAGATCTTGCTCTAAATGACAATGTTAGAGAAGTGTTCCGCAAAAGGATGCGCATAATTCAATCCATAAGGGAATATATGCTGGAAAAGGGATTTTTGGAAGTGGAAACACCAACACTCCAACCCATTTACGGAGGCGCAAACGCACGCCCCTTTGAAACGCACCACAACGCCGCAGATATGACCCTGTACCTGCGCATAGCACCAGAGCTTTACCTCAAACGCTGCATAGTTGGCGGCTTTGAAAAAGTTTTTGAATTCACAAAAAATTTCCGCAACGAGGGTATGGACAAAAACCACAGCCCCGAATTTTCCTCACTTGAATTTTACGAGGCATTCAGCGATTACAACGATATGATGGTTCATTTTGAGAGTATTTGCGAAAAAGCCTGCATAGCCGCAAACGGAACCACCAAAATAGAATATCAGGGAAAGGAAATAGATTTCAAAACCCCTTGGCAACGCCTCACCCTTTACGAGGCAATTCAAAAATATGCTGGGATTTCCGTTGAAAGCCTCTCAGACGAACAACTCAAAGCCGAGCTTGAAAAAAAGCATATAGAACTGAAAGGCTCTTGGTCAAGGGGCAGGGCAGTTTTAGCTCTTTTTGAAGAGACTTGCGAACATGAGCTTATTCAACCCACCATAATAAAAGATATGCCAAAAGAAAGCGCACCGCTTTGCAAAGCGCACCGCAGCAACCCAGATTTAATTGAGCAGTTTGAACCATATATAAACGGCTGGGAAATTGGCAACGCATATAGCGAACTGAACGACCCTGTTTTGCAGCGCAAGCTCTTGGAAGAACAGGTTGAGCGAGGGCGCGGCGGCGAAGACGAAACTCACCCTATGGACGAAAACTTTTTACATGCCATTGAATGTGGAATGCCTCCAACTGGAGGCGTTGGCATTGGCATAGACCGCCTAGTTATGCTTTTGACAAATCAGGCGACTATAAGAGATGTTCAATTATTCCCATTAATGAAATAGCGGCATTTCAATTCTTTTATATGCTCCGGGTTCCCATCTATCTAACTGCACTTCTGGTGGCAAAGGATCTGAGCTGGTAGGTGTAGTTGAACGTTTTGCAACAGCACCAAAATTTTTGGCAGCTTTTATTGCCTCACTGCGCAGAGCATCTATATAAGCATTATAAGCATCCTCATCGTCAGGGTCTGTTGGTACTTCTACTGGTATATCTGGGATAATGCCAATATTGTGGAATGTTTTTCCATTTGGATAATATGTTTGTAGGCACGTGATATATGCAAGCCCGCCTGCATAAGTTTTTGTGTAAATTTGCCCTATCCCTTTTCCATAACTCGTTTGCCCTATAACAGTTGTTTCGTTTGGGCGGTTATATTTCACAGCGGCGGTGAAACGTTCCGAACAACTAGCAGAACCTCTGCTCATCAAAATAACCCATTTTATATTTACGCCAGTACCTTCTTTATTTAAATAGTCTCTTGCATATTCACGCGAAATTTCTATAACGTTGCCTCTTTTGTTATCGCGATAATGTATCTCGTCATAAATCAATTCATTGTTCAGCGGAACCAGTTCTGCCGCCATTGCCGTGCAATGCCCTATATTTCCACCAGGATTGCCGCGAAGATCCATAATAGCCGCTTTTGCCCCCTTAATCTCTTGCAGAATTTTTCTGAATTCTTCATAGGTTCCTTTTGGGTCATTTGTATTTACCTTATATTCAGAAATTTGTATATATGGAATTCCATCAATGGAATCTAAATATACCGTTGGTTTTTGAATTTCTCCTTTTTGCATAGCCTTTAAAGTTTCGAATTTACCATCGCGCAAAACCTTAAAAACAGTTGAATTGTCAAATGGTTCATCGTTTTTCAAATAAGCAGCTAAATCTTCGCGAGTCAAGCCTATTAAAGAAGTTTCGTTTGCAAATAAAAGTCTGTCTTTTTTTCTTAAACCAGCAGAGGCGGCTGGCGAAATAGGATAAACCCAAGAAACAACCATAGTATCTCCAGATTTATCATAAGTTTTTCTCTCAAAACCAAAAGAATAATATCTCTTTGTATTCTCAATTTGGTGTATCTTATCATCAGTTTCTTCTGGCGGTGAATAGAATGTATATCTAGCACCACACTTGCCTGAATAATTAGCTCCACAAAAATAATCCTCCAAAGTCTCATACATAGAGTCAACTTCCATTCCCCTGTATTCTTTGTATTGCTTTATCCTTTCGGGATGGTAAAAATATGCCTTGAGCAATAGATGATTTTGATAAAGCTCCTGTTCCTCACCTGAAACTTCTATTACACTATCACTACCACAGGCTATAACTAACAAAACGCAAAATAAAAGAACAATACGCATATTCAGTAATATAGTAATTTTCTACTTTCACTTATGATGCAAATATCTGCCGCTAATTTTGTGCTTGGTGCAACCTCGATAAAACAGGTTCCGAGTGACGGAATTCCCCAACTTGCATTTCTTGGTCGCTCAAATGCTGGCAAATCCAGCTTGATGAACGCTCTTTTGGGAAAGACCATTGTAAAAACCAGCGGAACTCCGGGGAAAACTCGCGAAATAAACTTTTTTTTAGCGGAGAGTTCTTTGGGAAATACATTTTACTTTGTGGACTTGCCTGGTGTGGGTTATGCAAAAGTGAGCATAAGCATGAGAGATGATATGGCAGAGCGCATAAAAAATTATGTAGAAAAAGCCAAGGACTTGAAAGGCATAGTTTATTTGATAGACATTCGGCACGGTGGGCACAAAATAGATTTTGAAACCATAAACGGAATAAAAAACTCTGGAATACCCATTCTTTTAATAGCAAGCAAAGCAGATAAATTGAATCAAGGAGAATTCATAGCTGCAAAAAAAAAACTCAAGGAAAATTTTGGTTTGCCAGAACTTCCGCTTGCAACAAGCGCAAAAACAAAAAAAGGAATTCCAGAACTTTGGGAAGAAATAAATGAACTCCTCCACTTCTAATTTTTCAATGCCAGGGCGCGCCATCAGCCAAGTGGGATACTTATTTTT
>CAZIMU010000096.1:0-7265 GCA_964540355.1 uncultured Fibrobacteraceae bacterium
GTCGGAGGTTGCGAGTTCAAGCCTCGTCCATCCCGCTCTCTGAAGGTTATTAAGGATCTATTGTCCACTTCATTTCTTTTGTTAGGATATTATCTGTACTCCATTCTTCTGAGTTGCGAGTTTTACGAAAATATATCTTATTCCAACGCGCTTTGACATCTGTGTTTATTTTGAAACTTCCGCCATCAGATGCTGAATTACAAGTTATTTTTCCATCTTTTGAAGAATAGAGGTAAAAAATTCCTTCCCAAATCTGTTCATCAGGATATTCTATTCTCAATTTGCCAAGAAGTTCATCATCGCTATTGCTATAGTATAGTCTAAAGTAATCTACCTTAGCTGCTTTAATGTCTGTTGGATAATCCTCACAAGAGAATTGTTCATCAACATAAAAGTCACTTAAATGTTCAGCAGGGATTGTAATTTTAGATAATTCAAATTTGACAATTCCACTCGTTACGCTTCCTACTTTTATAGTGTTTCCTATTTTAATATCTCCACTGCCCTTGTAGGGAACACCATTTTTTCTAACGTAAATTTGCGAGTTTTCGTTGAAAGAACCGCCTTGCTCATCGCCGCCGTCATTGCCGCAAGAAAATGTGCAAACCAAGGCAAGCAAAAAGCCTACCGTGAATGCGAATTTGAGGGGCTGTTTTCTCATTTGTGTATTCTCCTAGTAATAAGGTCATTTCCAAATAATAATATATAAAATTTTAGAAATTTCCAAATTGCATTTATATTTACAATCTGGAAAATCCTTGAATCGGGAGAAATAAGAATAACAGACACTTGGTAAAGACTTTGCGTATGGGCATCTTTCCTATTCTGGTAATCGGGGTTCAGACAACTTATTTGCTGTAAAATTCCACAACAAGCTGTTCATTCAGCTTCACTGGTATCTGGTCGCGGAGCGGAACATTCACCAGCTTGGCTTCTTTTTTGTCTTTATTCACCGACAAATAGTTGGGAGCCTCTGGTGCACCCTCTATTGCTTCTTTTATTTGCGGATGGTTTTTTGATTTTTCGCGAAGCTCTATTAAATCGTTTGGTTTAATCAAACGGTTTGGGGAAAAACTGCGCCTTCCGTTCACCTGAAAATGACCGTGGGCAACGTATTGGCGAGCTGCGAAAATTGTGCGGGCAAAACCTGCACGATACACAAGGGCATCTAGCCTAGATTCCAAAAGAACCATCAAGTTATCTCCAGAAGAACCTTCCCTGCGGTTTGCTTCTGAATAGGTTTTGGCTAACTGAGCTTCTGAAATATTGTAGGTGAATTTTAATCTCTGTTTTTCAACTAACTGCTGCTTGTAAACTCCAGCATTTTTTTTGCGGCTCATTCCGTGCTGGCCTGGTGGAAATTTGCGGCGTTCTAAAATTTTTTGTGTTTTGGGAGTGACCGCCAAATCAAGAGAGCGGGCAACTTTTGCTTTTGGGCCTCTATAAGCCATTTTATACCTCGTAAGGAAGCTCTTTGGTTTAACCTTTTAGCTGGCAGAGCTTGGCTCAGTTAAAAGGGAAGGGTAAAAATAGCAAATTTTTTCTGATATGCAGGCGTAATTCTCCTCAAAAAGCCACTGACCGCAATTCACAACCACCCCTTCTGGCACTTTCCACAGTCCACCGGAGTGATTATGCCCGTGTACAAAGGTATCGCAGCCGTTTTTTCTCATGATTTTCCTGATTTTATCAAAATACTGCTCTTCTGGAACTATGCGTTCTTTGTTTAAATCCCTGCTATTTGAGCCAATATAGAGAGCTATGCGCATCCCAATATCTGGATGGAGCCATTTGAACAAGAACCTGTTTAGCTTAAAATCCAAAATTTTCCTCAAAACCCTGTAATAAATATCTCCCCTTGCAAGCCCGTCTCCGTGGCAAATATAAACCCGCCTGCCGTGAAGCTCTGCAACTATATGGGAGCAAGTATCTATGCCAAGCTCTCGCTCAAAAAAATTTCCATAAGCAAAATCGTGATTGCCTTTGAGCAATTTAATCTCACAACCACTATCTTTTAAGTTTGCAAGCACTCTGCACAATTTAAAGAAACGGGAAGGGGAATAATAATCGTATTCATACCAAAACTCAAATAAATCGCCTGCAATAAAAAGATGGGTAGCCTTGCCCTCAAGCTCTTTTAAAAATGAAATCAAATGCTCCTCGCGTTCTAGCACCGAACCTCTAGGCGAGGCACCCAAATGCGCATCGGAGATAAAATAGGCAGCTTGATTCAACTATACCACCCAGCTTTTTGAAAATTCTTGGTCTTTGAAAAGCGCGGCTATTCCAGTCACTTGCTTGAGACGGAGAATTTCATCTCTGGACATTCCTAAATGTTTTGAAATCCAATTATCACTTTTGCCAAGATCCACCAGCTCTGCCACAATATTGCTCATAAGGTCAATATCATGGCTTCCACGTGCTCTATTGTGCCTTATGGTGGATGCCATGCGCTCGCTTATAGGTTTTTCAATAACAGAACAAGGCAGCAACCCGTTTTCCCTTTCGTAAATATCCTTGTATTTCAATATTATGGAATACCTGTGAAAACCATCCACTATTTCGTACACATCATCTTCTTCACGGTGATAAACCACTATGGGCATTGTGTAACCGTCTTCTTTAATGCTACGGTACAGAAGTTCCATTTCCGGTGGGGCAACGCTGTTGGGATTGTACTCGTTAGCCCTCAGCTTTTCCACGGGAATAGCCCTTACGTTGTAAACAGGGCTTTTATATTCCTTCTTTTCCATATTTTTCTCCTGCATTTTTATAAGATAAATCTATATTTTTCAAACATAAGCTGCATTTTCTCTCTCTGTTTTTTTGTTTGAGAAAAAGAAAGAGTGCGGCATAATTGATCGTTTTTCAAAATACATATAGCCATGCGGCGCCAGCTCGGTCCAATCTTTTTTGATTCCACCCAAAAAGGAAGTTTGTCCGGTATTTTTTTGTAAATCACAAGCGGCAGATTTTTTTTGCCTCTGGTTGAGAATTTGCCAGAAAGACTTGCTTCTTCTGGAATCCATGAACTATTTATGGCAGAGCCTGTGCTTTGCCAATGCTTTATGAACTTGGTGAATCTTCTCTTGTAATTGATTGAAACCGCTTTTGGAAGTGTGTGTAGCAGCAGCCTAGTATAGCTCTCCCAGGTATGCCCTTCTGGGAGCTCTATTTTCCTATAACCAAGCACTTTGGTTCCGCAATAAATATTGCCGAAATTAGCACCGCTAACGCGGTTCACCACCCTTGCCCAAGTATCCGGCTCCACTGCGCGGAATAAATTAAGCCCTATGCGCTGGTCGTCTCCATAAGGCTGGCAAATTCTCATTTGTTCTAGTTTAACTCCTGCTTTGTAAAACAAATCGTATAACCCATTGTATTTCCAGTTGAATTTATAGTTGGCAATCCACACATCTCTAGTTTTCCAATCGTAAATGGGATAGCAAGCGTACAAGTTTTCGAATTTGGAAATTTTTGTTGTCCAGTTTAAGTTGTTCAACATTGCTTTTTGTTTAAGGGCTATTGTCCTAAACCTGTTAAAACTCTCATCGGAGCGAATTCCAACAAGGCAGGCAGTTTTTTTGCCATCTGCATACCATTCCCCGAATTTGCGAATAAACTCCTCAAATTCCATATTTTTCCTAAAAAATTCAAATGGATTGTTTTCTTCTGTTATGCAAGGATAATCAGGATAATCTCTAACCCATTTGTCTTTATTGTCTAAATCCCAGGCAGTCCAAAAAGGATTAAAAACGCTCAAAGAATTTCTCAGGTTTAGGGGCAGGCAGCACCAATAAACGTCAAACAAATCGCTGTCTTCTTTCAGCACCCCTTTAATGTATTCTATTGTTATTTTATATTGCCCCTCCAAATCCACAAATAAAATGCCTATTTTTTTTCTTATTTTGTGACGCTTCATATAATCAACTGCCAAATTGAGCATAACTGCGCTATCTTTGCCGCCACTGAAAGATAGGTATATCTTTTCAAAATTCTTGAATATAAAATCTATGCGCTCAACTGATGCTTCGTAAACATTTTTGTCAATATATTTTTTTGCACCCATAGTACCTATTAATATAGAAATTATTTACTTCACCAAAGCCGTAAATTCTTTGAAAACGCTTTTCATTCTCTCTTTATCCAAATCTCCATAAACTGCCACTACAATTCCATTTGGGAGCCTTTCTATCAAAGCCATAGCATCTGAGCCATAAACATTTTTTTGCAATCTGGTTTTGTAGTTCACCCAGTCACTTTCGGAAACCGTGCCAGAACTGCGAGCGCAAACCCAAGAAAAATCCGAATCTCTATAGCGAAGGACAAGCATATTGAATGGTGCTTCTACTCCCAAAAAATATGATCTCTGTACAGAAAAATCTTTGTCGGGACTGCTGTTTTTTAGACTGAAACTGTGAAAATCTACATTTATGCTTGTATCTGCGGCAGGAAATCTTTTTATGAAAGACAAGAGCGAATCCACTATGGAAGAGTTTTTAGAAATTGAAAATTGATAGGAAAAAATAAATATTCGCCTGCCCCATCTAAAAAATCTTTTTCTGTCGCCACCTATTAAACGCTCTGTTTTTTCTATTATGCCGTGGTTGTAAAAAAAAGCCTCTGCGAGAATTGTATTTGCATATTCGCAAATTGAAACTTTCATCGTATCGCCATTGCCCATGGCATAGAACAAATCTGCCTGCCTGTCTGCGTGGGTATATGGTTCGGGTTCTGTAAAATAAGCCTCAAAGGGAGTGATGCCTATGACTATGGTGGAATCATTGATAAAACGTATTTTTCGCAAATCAAATTCTGCAAGGCTTGGATCTTCTATGGAACAAGCGGCAAAAACTATTGCTATTGCTATTGCAATTCCAAGTATGTTGCGGTACATTTGGTTTTCCGTGGCTCTGCTATTTTCTCTCAACTCTAAATTGCTTCACATTCAATAAAATATTGCCATGCCTGGTATCAAGGCTCCAATTTCCTATTTGCAGGCTGTCTGCCAAAAGAGAACTGAAGCAAGTTGAGTCTTCTACCGGACATACTGTTTTTTTCACTACATCGGAACCATAATACCATATATGCCATATAGTATCGGATATATCAAAATCTGATGCCAAAAAAGAATATGCGAAAATTTTATTCAAACTGTTATCCAAATAAAAAACGGTATCTATGTTCATAGGCCCACTGGAAGCAATCAAAAGGCACATTTCTGTATATGCGTGCTGAGTTTCCTCTTCTGGCAAAGCTGATTCCCCATCGGTTTCAAAAAAAAATAAACGGTATATAACAAAACAAAAAAAGATAAATGAAAAAAACACAACGCCCTTACGGAGCCTATTCAGCGGCGGCAAGGACATATATTTACCTAGGCTTTGTGGGAAACGGCGAGCTTGTTCAGCAAATGCCCGACCTTTGCCTTGTAGTTAGAGGCGCGATTTTTGCTAAAACCAGCACGGCTTTTAGCAGCGGCTTTGTCCATCATACTGAAGAGCTTTGGAACTTCTTTAAGAGCCTCTTCTTTGGTTTGTGCTTTGCGCACTATGCCAAGGCTTGTACGAATGGCAGAGCGAGTAGAACGATTTGCGGCATTTGCCTTTTCGGCTTGGCGCAATCTTTTTAAACAAGACTTGTTTGGCGGAACCATTTTTTTAGCAGCCACTGATATTACTCCGATAAATAAAACTATTCGCTTAGAATATAGTAAAAAATTCTGTTATTGGCAAGGGGTAGCTTGCTATGGGGGGTAATTTGACATTATTATTTTCTATATTTACAACATGAAAAAGAGGAATATCTCTATAAGTAATTTTGCAGAAACCAGCAAAATAGGCGTTGCTGGCATTTTTGCAGGTATTTTTTGCGTACTTTTCGCCATAATTTACACGTTAGTTCACTATGCAACCAAAGAATAAGGAAAAAATCAATGCTAGAATCCTTTATCACATTTACTTCGCAAAAGCCATTAGTTGAATGGTGCATTACACTTGCAAAATTTGCCTTTATATTTATTCCGCTCGTTTTCATAGCCCTTATGATAACCCTGGAAAGGCGCGGAGCTGGCTTTATGCAAGACAGGCAGGGACCTAACATGACAGGCATCCCACTTTTTCCGTTTTTAAGCCATATAAGGCTTTTTGGCCTTGTTCAAAACGGGGCAGATGGTTTAAAACTGTTCACAAAAGAGCTATTTGAGCCGCGTGAAGCTCACGGTTTTTGGTTTAAGTTCGCACCAGCCATTCCTTTTATGGTGGCATTCTTATCCCCAGCGGTTATTCCTTGGTTTGGGCCAATGGTCTTTGAATGGGGCGGCCAGTTGGTGCAAATTAGCGGTTCAATCTTGGATTTAGATATTGGGGTGCTTTGGCTTTTCGCATTTGGCTCTCTTAGCATTTATGGAACCGTGCTTGGATCCTGGGCTTCTAACTCAAAATATTCGCTCTTGGGCGGTATGCGCGCAGGAGCCATGATGATAAGCTATGAAGTTTCAATGGGGCTTGCACTGCTTGGTATATATATGTTGGTAGGCAGCTTTAATTTGCAAAACATAGTCGCTTGGCAAGAAACACACGGCTGGGGAATTTTGGTTCAGCCTGTTGCATTCATAATTTTTTTGGTATCTCTTGTGGCAGAAACTGGCAGAGCGCCTTTTGATGTGGCAGAGGGTGAGTCTGAGCTTGTGTCTGGTTTTCACACTGAATTCAGCGGTATGCGTTTTGCCATGTTCTATATGGGAGAATATGCGCACATCGCCATAAACTCCGCATTGCTTGCAACATTATTTTTGGGCGGTTATAGTATTCCATTTGTAAGCTCCGATGTTTTAAGGGCGTATGGCGCTCAGGCACTCGCTGTTGTTTGCGGAGTGTTTATAATTGGAATTTTGGTATTTTTGAGCCTTATGCACCGTTATGCAAAATGGTACGAGAAATCCAAAGCCATAGATAAAGCGGTTCGCTTAAAGGAATGGCTTTTGTACAAGGTTCTAGGGTGGCTTTCCATACCAGCTTTGCTCGCTATAGGAGTAGCATCCATTTACTTTGCAAATATCATAAATGCAGAAAGTTTTGCTGCGGCTATAATAGCAGCCGCAATTCAAGTTTTGGTTCTTTTGTTTAAAATGTGCCTTTTCTGCTGGCTATGGGTATGGTTCCGCTGGACCCTGCCCCGCTTCCGTTACGACCAAGTTATGCACCTCGGCTGGATTATTTTGCTAAATGTAGCCCTTGTAAATTTGGTTATTACAGCGATAGTGG
>CAZIMU010000097.1:0-7195 GCA_964540355.1 uncultured Fibrobacteraceae bacterium
TTCATCTTTTTGCAATGCTTGTTGTGCCAGCTGTATTTGTTTTGGTTTTGCTCGCAGGCGGAAATCCGCTCAAAGACCTTGTTAGGCGCTGGCCTCTTTGGGTATCTGGCACTTTGCTTTGCTCTGTTGTATATGCAATTTCCAACTTCCTCACTTGGTCTCTGATTCTTTTGATGGTTCTTTTAGTGGCTTGGTTTATCACCAAAAAAAGCCCTATACACAAAGAGATATCCCTTTCCCTCGCTTTAACCATTATGGCTCTTATAGGTTTTAGCGCACATCTCTATATTCCAATTCGCTCTTCACTAAATCCAACAATAGACGAAAATGATCCGGAAATAAGCATTAGGGATAACGATGGCAAATTGCAAATAAAAAATTTATTTCCATATAGAGATAATAAAAGCTGGCAAGCTTTTTATGATTATTTGGAGCGCAAGCAATATGGCTCCGAAAGCATGATATCTAGGTCTTTTTATAGACGTTCTCAACCTGAGAATCAGTTTTTGGTGTTTCCGCACATGGGTTATGGAGGCTATCAAATAGCGCAATACACTCCGTTTAAGCCCGGAGAAGTGAACTATTACCGTGGCGGCATTTATTCAATAGACCAAGATGTAAATCCTCCCGTTGTTCGCGGTTCCATAGAATTTCCCACTCTAATGATGAGCATAGGCGAAAACAAAGCTTTTCAGGCTTTTATATTTTTGATAATTAACGGCCTGTTGCTGTGGACTGTGGTTATAGCTTTCAGGGCAAATAAAAATATTGGAATATATTTAGCTTTGCTATATGGATTTTGCTCCTTTGGTCTTTTGTGGTATTTGAATTTTGCAGACGGTACCAAACCTGAACGCCGCGACCACGATGTGTGGATGAAGGAAATGCAGTCTTATGTAAATGAACTTTCCAGTCGTGGGATTGCTAAAGTAAATAATGTTCCCAATCCAAACGAACTTTTAAACGCGTGGCGCAAAATAAACCGCGATTATGCAAAGGGCGAAAAAAATAGCTCGGCAAGGCAAAGCTCGGCTTGGCAAAATTGGGAAAAAATACAAGCGATGTTTGAAAGCATGGGTGTGCAAAAGCCATCGCTCCCAGACCCTGTGCATCTAGAGGTTAGGAACAGGGATTATTTTTACACACCGGCTTTTGTGTTTATGTCTTTGCTTTACGGGCTTGGCATAGGATTTTTGCTGCTCAACGTTCAGCAAAGAAAATTGAAGTTATTAATGCCAAGCAGCATAGCCATAGCCCTGCTTTGCGGAGCGGTTCCGCTTTTTGCTAATTACAAGGAGCATAATAGGGGAAATCTTTGGGTACCCTGGGACTATGCCTATAACCTACTCATGAGCTGCGAACCAAATGCCATACTTTTCACAAATGGCGATAACGACACATTCCCTCTTTGGTTTGCCCAAGAGGTTGCGGGCATAAGAAAAGATGTTAGAGTTGTTAATTTGAGCCTTGGCAACACCGACTGGTATATAAAACAAATGCTAGACAACGAGCCTATTTTAAAACTCAGCTACGATAGAGTGAGCATAGACAGGGAAATGGTGCTTTCGGAACAAAACTATGAACAACCTTCGCAAAGAATAGAATACTGGGTTAAAAAAGCAGAGCAGGCAATACCAATACTCACAAGGCAAATAGAAATCCTAGAAGCAAAGTTGGATTCTGGAGAAGGAGGCAAAATTGCAGAAGACCTTTTCAAACGCAAACTATGGCTTCAAACATACACTGCGTTAAAAGAATGGGGCGAGCCGCGCAAATATGGTATTATGCAAACGCAATATAAATTAGTGGTTGATTTAACTATGAACAATCCAGACAAACCAATACACGTTTCAACGACAGTGGGGCTTTCCAATGCCATTGGCTTGGATAAATATATGGTTCAAAAAGGAATGATTTGGGATTTAACAAAAGGGGATCTAACTCCTAGCAGAGATAGTATAGATGTAGATAGAACGGCTTATCTAGTTGATAGCGTATTTAAGTATAGAGGTCTTGGCGATGGAACAACCTTTATAAATAACGAAACGGAGCAGTTGTTGTTCAACTACAATTCAATATATATTCGCCTTGCAATGTCGCAAAGAGATGAAAAGAGTATTCCTTATTTGGATATGGGCATAAAGCAGTTTCCAAGCGAATGGCGCAATTACGCAGTTGCTTCTGAGCTGTTGCTTGTGGCTGGTAAAAATGACCTTGCCAAAGAATATTTAGAAAAGGGTGTGAAAGCGGTTGGGGCAGGCGAGGGTGCTAGGCATTTGCAGCAACAATTGGAGATGCTGAAAAGTAGAGAATAAAGGCGAATGGATTTAAGCATTATTATTCCAGTAAAAGACGAAGCAGAGAGCCTCACAGAATTGCTTGACGAAATTAAGTCCGTTGTTTTGCCTGCCGTGCAAAATATTGAGGTTATTGTAATAGACGATGGCTCAAGGGATAATTCTTGGGAAGTTTTGCAAAGTTTATTAAAAGAATATGATTTTTTAAAATCGGTTCGTTTTCAATACAACTGCGGAAAAGCAGCGGCTCTTTCGCTTGGTTTTCAGCTTGCAAGCGGCAAGTATATTGCCACAATGGATGGCGATTTGCAGGATAATCCAGCCGAAGTACCAGAAATGCTTAAAATGCTGGAAAGTGGTTCAGATTTGGTTAGCGGCTGGAAAAAGAAAAGGTATGACCCTTGGCACAAAACAATTCCGAGCAAGCTCTTTAATTTAACGGTTTCAATTGTTTGCGGGCAGCGTTTGCACGATTTTAATTGCGGATTAAAGGTATATAAGTCCGAGGTTGCAAAGAGCGTTCAATTATACGGGGATTTTCATCGCTTTATACCCCTTATGGCTTCTTGGAACGGGTTTAAGATTGCAGAAAAGATAGTTGAACACAGAGCAAGGAAGCATGGAATTTCCAAATACGGGGTTTCTAGGCTTGTGTCTGGTTTTTTAGATTTGCTCACGTTGATGTTTTTGCGCAAATTTGTGGTTAAGCCCCTGCATTTTTTTGGGATGATAGGTTTGCTTCTTTGCCTTGTTGCCACAGGTGTTTTTGGTTATTTTGGTTTTGAATGGGTGTTAACGGGTTCGCTTAGAGTTCGTCCCTTGCTTGTTTTGGCTGGTTTTGCTTTTGTTTCGGGTATTCAGTTCATATCCCTTGGGCTTTTGGGTGAGATGCTAAATTCAAAACTGCAAAACAAGAATTATCCCATTGCAGCCGCCACTTTTACTATATTACCTCAAAAGAATTTTTTTTAACGGAGACAAAATATGTCAAAACTTTTTATTGAAGACCTTAGCTTGCAGGGTAAGCGTGCTTTTATTCGCGTGGATTTTAACGTTCCGCAAGATAAAACCACTGGCGAAATTACAAACACAAAACGCATAGAAGCTGCGCTTCCAACAATACGCTATGCACTGGAAAAAGGTGCTTCTGTTGTTTTAGCCTCGCACCTAGGCAGGCCAGATGGCAAGGCTGTTGCCAAATACAGCTTAAAGCCAGTTGCTGCAAAATTGCAAGAGTTGTTGGGCAAGCCGGTTAAATTTCTGAATGATTGCGTGGGCGAAGCCGTTGAAAAAGAGTGTGCAGCTGCAAAGCCAGGCGATGTTATATTGCTTGAAAACCTTCGTTTTCATTTAGAAGAAGAGGGCAAGGCAAAAATCAAAAAAGCAGATGGCACAGAAGAAAAAATCAAGGCAGAGCCAGAAAAAATAAAGGCTTTCAGGGCATCTATTGCAAAACTCGGCAATATTTACATAAACGATGCTTTTGGCACAGCTCACCGCGCCCATTCCTCAATGCTTGGCGAAGGATATGCGGAGAGAGCAAGCGGCTATCTTATGAAAAAAGAACTAGACGCATTCTCTGCGGTGCTAGATAACCCCAAACGCCCCTTGCTCGCTATTTTAGGCGGCGCAAAGGTTGCAGATAAAATTCAGTTGATAAACAACCTTTTGGATAAAGCCGATAAAATCATAATTGGCGGCGGTATGGCGTTCACATTTAAAAAAGTTATCAACAACCTTGCAATAGGGGCTTCTTTATATGATGATGAAGGTGCAAAAATTGTTCCAGAGCTAATTGAAAAAGCAAAAAAGAATGGCAAAGAAATTATTTTGCCCGTGGATTATGTTATAGCAGATAAATTCGCAGCAGATGCAGCAGTGAAAGCCGCAGACGATAGCACTGGAATTCCAGACGGTTGGATGGGCTTGGATGTTGGTCCAAAATCTTCGGAGCTTTTTGTGAAGGCAATTTTGGATTCCAAAACCATTGTTTGGAACGGGCCTGCTGGAGTGTTTGAATTTCCTGCTTTTGAAAAAGCCACCAAAGAAATGGCAGATGCCATTGTGAAAGCCACTCAAGGCGGCGCAATAACCGTTATAGGTGGCGGCGACACAGCAACAGCTGCAAAAAAATATGGAGCAGACAAAAAAGTTACCCACACATCCACAGGCGGCGGCGCATCGCTTGAGTTTTTGGAAGGCAAAGAACTTCCGGGGGTAGCAGCACTTACGGATAAGTAGATTATGTTAAAGAAAGAAGATCGTATTTTAATTCGCACTTCGCTTACAGAATACAGAAATCTCCTTTTCAAGGCATTTAAAGGCACTGAAAAGGAGAAGCAGCAAATAGCAAGGGTAAACCGCTTATTGCAAAACTGGAAAGCAACCTAAGAGGGATTTATGCAAAGAAATTATGCAAGCAAGCGGGGTATTTTAGTTAGCACCACGCCTTATGATACTCGTATAGCTGTTTTAGACGATGGAGTTTTAACAGATTTGTTGGTTGAAAACAGCACTTCTACTCATACTCTAGGCAACATATACAAAGGAGTTGTGCAAAGGGTGGTACCTGCACTTCAAGCCGCATTTGTGGAAATTGGTTTGGAAAAAGCTGGATTTTTGCACATAAACGATGCAATAGACCGTGATATGCTGCTACGCAAGGAATATGGCGAAGACGATTCGCAGCCAAATGCCATTCACGGTGGCATTGAAAAAATGGTGAAGCCAGGCGATGTGATTATGGTGCAGGTGATTAAAGAACCCATAAACACCAAGGGTGCAAGGCTCACGATGCATCTGAGTTTTGCAGAGCGTTTTTTGGTTTGTATGCCAAACTCAAGTTTCATTGGCATATCAAAAAAAGAAAGGGATTTTACCAAGCGTAAAATTTTCAAACAGTTGGTTAGCAGGCACAAAGCACCAGATGTTGGCTATATTGTTAGAACTCAAGCTCTTTTGGAATCTGAGAATGAAATTGTTAAGCAAATGCGCAAACTAGAAGAAAAATGGGAAATAACAAAAAATAATTTTAATGAATATCCAGCAGAAACTTGCATTTATCAAGAATCAAATTCAGTTGAGCAGTCTATAAGGGAATATTTTAACGAGCAAACCGAATATGTGTATGTTGACGATGAAAAGGAATATCAGAATATTCGCGAGTATTTGGGTGCTGCAAATTCTGAGAATTTACAAAAAATAAAATTGTGGAGAGGCTCCGAAAGTCTTTTTGAATCTTTTGGAATAGAGGATGATTACGAAAAATCCCTTTCAACAAAGGTTTATTTGCCACGCGGCGCATATTTGATTATTGAGCAAACAGAAGCCTTGATGTCTATAGATGTGAATACCGGTTCTAGGGTACACGGCAGCGACCAAAATAGGGTGTTTTTGGAAACAAATTTAGATGCCGCAAGGGAAATTGCAAAGCAGCTCCGTTTGCGCGATGTTGGCGGTTTGGTGATTATTGACTTTATAGATATGGAAACGGAAGAAGATAAAAACGCCGTTGTTGACGAGTTTAGAAAAGCGATTCGCTTTGATAGAACCCCACTCAATTTCTCTGCAATTTCTCAGTTTGGCTTAATGGAAGTTAGCCGCCGCAGAGTTCGCACCAATTTGGCAAGCGAAAAGCACAGCGATTGCCCAATGTGCGGAGGCACTGGTACGGTGTTTAGCAAGGAAGCCACTCTTTCTTTAATAGACCGTTATCTTGCAAGAATTGCAAAAAAGAGCAAAATGAAAAGAGTTCAATTAGTGGTATCAGAGCCGCTTTCAAAAATTTTTAGCGATGACTATGGGCGTATGTTCCACTATTTGGAACACAAACACTCGCTGAATATTGAAATTTTGGAGGCAGAAGAATATGCTTCACACCAATTCTCATTCATAAATCCAGACACAGGCGAAGACATAACAGAAAAATATGCCTTTAACTCATGAACGCAAACGAAATAGCTTGGGTAAGCGGTTGGGCAAGTGATATTTCAATTTGGGAAAACCGCATTTATGAACGTTTCCCAAATTTCAGTCACCGTTTTGTGGATTATTTTGATTTGCTACCAAATCCAGATGAATTTTGGGATAATAACCGAGGAATAGGGGAGGCGGGTTTAGTTGTGGGCTGGAGCATGGGAACCCTTGCTATATTGAGGAATTTGCATAAAATAAGAAAGGAGCAAAAGCTGGTTTTGGTTTGCCCAATCGCGGATTTCTGTGCAAAAGGCTGCTGGCAATCATCAGCCCTCAGAGCCACAAAGCAGGGGATTTTGCAAAACACAGAGCAAACATTAATGTCTTTTTCTACCTTGATGGGGAATATGGAGAAAGCAGATAGGGAAAAATGGGTGGAAAACGCTATGCGTTATTCTCCAAATCAACTAGCCGAAGGGCTTGATTATTTAATGCAAAAAGCGAATATTTCTGAACTTGGTTCAAATGTAAAACTCATTTTCGGGGAACAAGACAAGGTTGTGCCGCTCGCTCAGAAAGAATTGTTTTCTGATTTTTGCCATAAAGAAACCATCGTTGTTTGCGATGGATTGGGGCATTGGTTGCCTGATTATTTTGAGAGAATTTTTCTATCTTCTCCCACGGAGGCAACAATAAAATGAACCGAAAGCCGTTTTTTTATGACATCACTTTGCGAGATGCCAATCAGGCACTTGTTAAACCTTGGAACAAAGAGGAAAAAGAGGTGGTGTTCAATCAGTTGCTTAAACTTGGAGTTCAAGCAGTTGAGGTTGGTTTTCCAATTGCGAGCGAAATGGATTTTGAATCTTGCCAAAACTTGGCAAGGATAGCACCGGAAAATGTGGTTATATCTGCCTTGGCAAGAGCGAAAAATGTAGATATTCAAAAGGCTTGGGATGCGATTAAAGATGCGCCCAAACCGC
>CAZIMU010000098.1:0-7160 GCA_964540355.1 uncultured Fibrobacteraceae bacterium
CCCTTGATGCTATCTTTTTTTCTATGCAAAGGGCAAAAGATGGCTTAGACACAATCTCTGCAACTGGCAATATATTAAGAGATTATTTAACGGATTTATTCCCAATTTTGGAACTGGGAACATCTGCAAAAATGCTCTCAATAGTTCCGCTTTTGGCAGGCGGCAAGATATTTGAAACAGGTGCAGGTGGCTCTGCGCCCAAACAGGTTGAGCAACTTTTGAAGGAGAATTATTTGCGTTGGGATTCTCTAGGCGAATATTTTGCTCTTGCAGAATCCCTTGATTTTTACGCAAAGCAGACAAATAGCAAAAAAGCAGAAGTTCTTGCAAAAACCTTGGACAAAGCAAACGGAAATATTTTGGAATTCAACCGAGTCCCTGCTCGCAAACTCGGCGAGTTAGACAATAGGGGTTCGCATTTTTATTTGGCTCTTTATTGGGCTACCGAGCTTGCTAAACAAAACGAAGATTTGGAACTGAAAATCAAATTTGAACCCATCGCAAAACATCTAAGCGAAAACGAGCAAAAAATAATAGCAAAACTAGCTGCTGAACAAGGCAAACCCGTTGATATTGGCGGCTATTATTTACCAGATGCAGAGAAGATATCAAAGGTGATGGGTAGTTTACACTTCCACCACACCCTCAAACACCTTTTCGCAATTACCCGTCATATAAACAGCTTCATCTGTGTATTTAACAATTAACTCTCCGCCTGGGAGCTGAACTTTTATATCTGTGTCTTTGTCGCAATGCCCGTTTAAAACCGCTGCAACAGCAGAAGCGCAGGCTCCTGTGCCACATGCCTGAGTTTCTCCGCTACCGCGTTCCCATACTCGCATTTTCAGGCAGTTCTTGCCCGCAAGCTCAACAAATTCGGTATTTACTTTTTCGGGAAAAAGAGCGTTGTTCTCAAACAAGGGGCCTATTTTTTGCAAATCAAGTTTAGCTACGTTTTCAACAAAATTCACAGCGTGAGGATTTCCCATAGAAACACACGTTATTGAATATTCTTTTTCACCAATGGTTATATGTTTTGCGATGGCGTTCTCGCCTTTTAGCTTCACTGGTATTTTTTCGGGTGCAAGTTCTGCTCTCCCCATATTTACTTTCACAGAATATACATATTCATTTTCTATAAATAAATGAAGTTCTTTCACACCGCTTTTCGTTTCTATTCGCATCTCTTCTTTTTGCACAATCCCACTATCGTAGAGATATTTTGCCACACATCTAATGGCGTTTCCGCACATATTGCCTTCACTGCCATCCAAATTGAACATCCTCATTTTTGCATCGGCAACTTTGGAACGTAAAATAAGCACTACCCCATCGCCGCCTACGCCCGTATGCCTATCGGACAACTGCATTATTTGTGATTGCGACAAACTTAGATCTATGTCAAAACAATTGATATAGATATAATCATTGCCGCAACCGTGCATTTTTGTAAAGTGCAACACTCGCAGTCCTGCTCAGTTTATGGCTTGGGTTCCAGTTTCCTTAGTGCGAATCCGCATAACGGAACGCAAATCATAAGCAAAAATTTTCCCATCGCCAACACTTCCTGTATAGGCTGCTTCTTGAATGGCCTTGATTGTTTTATCTGCCCATTCTTCAGTAGAAACAACAATTTCGAATTTCACTTTTGGCCTTAGGGCATAGTCAACCTGCTGCCCACGCACCAATTCGGTATATCCTTTTTGCACACCGCATCCCATAACCTGGAAAACGGTAATACCGGTGACTTCAATTTTGTTCAAGGCTGCCTTAACATCCTCTAGCTTTTCTTCGCGAACTATTGCTTCTACTTTAATCATAAATACCTCCTTAATCCAAACCGTTATATGCTGGATATGCATTTTCACCGTGTTCCGATACGTCTAGACCCATAAGTTCATGTTTCTTTTCAACGCGAAGTTTTGTGAAAGTACGGACAATTCCAATGCAGATCAACGAGCCTACAACAGCAATAGCAATGCTGATGACAATAGAGAGTGCCTGACGACCCAACTGTGCCACATCTCCAAAGCACAAGCCAGATACTCCATTCACAGCGGGATCGGCAAATAAACCGGTCATAAGCCCACCAAAAATGCCGCCAATGCCGTGGCAACCAAAAGCGTCTAGAGAATCATCTATTTTCAGTTTCTTTTTAATAAGCAAAATTCCACCATAACAAACAGGGCTTACAAAAGCACCAATAACAAAAGCAGCCCATACAGGAACATATCCAGCAGCTGGTGTAATACCCACCAATCCTGCAACAACTCCCGTGCAAGCACCTATTAAGGTGGGTTTGCCGCTGTTGAGCAAATCCAGCCCCATCCAAACAAGCATAGCTGTGGCTGCCGAAATTGCCGTTGTTACAAACGCATGAGCAGCTAAACCATCAGCAGCCAAGGCACTTCCCGCATTGAATCCAAACCAGCCAAGCCATAGAAGTGCCATACCGAGCATAACAAAGGGAATATTGTGAATTCTATAGGAATGAAGTTCATATCCATGACGCCTGCCGAGCAACAAGCAAACCACTAATCCAGACACACCCGAAGATATATGCACCACGTTGCCGCCAGCAAAGTCCACCGAGTTAAGCCAACCATCGCCCAGCAAGCCACCGCCGCCCCATACCATGTGCGCAAGTGGGTAATAAACAACAATAGACCAAAGGGCTATAAAGGCAAACAGAGCACCAAATTTCATTCGCCCTGCGAGCGAGCCAGTGATGATGGCCGGCGTGATGAGCGCAAACATCATTTGAAAAGCCACGAAGACAAATTCTGGGATGGTGGTGTCTGGAGCAATGTTGTCTTTGGTAATGCCTGCCAAAGCTATTTTGCTAAAACCGCCTATAATCAAGCCATCGCCGCCAAAAGCCATAGTGTAACCTATAAAGCACCAAAGCACCATTCCAAGCCCCATAATAGATACGGAGTTCATCATGTTGCTCACCACGTTTTTGCGCCTGCCAAGGCCGCCATAGAAAAAGCCAAGCCCTGGTGTCATAATAAACACGAGTGCTGCGCAAACCATCATAAATGCAGTATTTCCTGTATCCATCTGTTATTCCTCCTGGGTTAAATTACGCTGTAAAGCAGTTCCGCATAAGTTGGGAAGGGCCAATGTTTTCTTGCAACTAATGTTTCAAGCTCGTCAACAACAAGTCTAAGCTCGGATATGGATGTGAAAACCTTATCTCTGTAGAAACTTGCGTGGGCGGTAACATCTTGCTCTTCTTTGGACTCTAAAATAGAGGTTTCCAAAGTGTTCAGCTTCTTTAGCAAAGTAGCGGATAGTTTGGAAATTTTCTCCAGCAAATGTGCTTCTAGCGAATTATCATATTGCCCGCAAGCCTTTTTCTGATTCAAAAGATTTGCCAATTCGTTTTGGTAATCTATGCAGGCTGGAATAATCTCTCCCTTAACCATATCTACCATAGTTAGAGCTTCTATATGAATCACTTTGCAGTAGCCTTCCATCAGAATTTCAAAGCGGGAATGAATCTCTTGCTCTGTTAGAACGCGGTGCTGAGTGAATACTTCAATGCTCTTTTTGGAAATAAAGGAAGGCATAGCTTCAACTGTATTCTTTAGGTTTGAAAGCCCGCGATTGCTAGCCTCTACCACCCAGTCGTTGGAATAGTTGTTGCCGTTAAAGACTATGCGCTTGTGCTCGTGGAAAGTGTTTTTCACAAGTTTTGCCATATCGCCTTTGAAATCTTTGGATTTTTCCAAGCCATCTGCAAATTCACGCAAAATTTCTGCAACCACTGTGTTCAGCACAAAGTTTGGCCCTGCGATGGAGAATGCGGAACCGAGCATGCGGAACTCAAATTTATTGCCGGTAAATGCAAAAGGCGATGTGCGGTTGCGGTCGGTTGAATCTTTTGGGAAGCTAGGCAGTGTGGTAACGCCAATTTCCATTTGGTTTTTTCCCTTGCCTTTATATTCCGTGCCAGCTTCTAGTGCTTCTAGAATTGCCGTTAGCTCGTCTCCGAGGAATATGGATATTATGGCTGGAGGGGCTTCGTTTGCGCCAAGCCTATGGTCGTTTCCAGCACTTGCCGCCGAAATCCTGAGCAAATCTTGATATTTGTCAACCGCTTTGATAACTGCAACCAAGAATAACAAGAATTGAGCGTTTTCGTAAGGTGTTTCGCCTGGTTCCAATAGGTTTACGCCTGTGTCGGTGGAAAGAGACCAGTTATTGTGCTTACCGCTGCCGTTAATGCCCGCGAAAGGTTTTTCGTGGAGCAAGCAGGCCAAGCCGTGCTTGTCTGCAATGCCTTTCATGAGTTCCATTGTAAGCTGGTTGTGGTCTGTGGCAATATTGGTGGTTGAGAAAATGGGAGCAAGCTCGTGCTGGGCAGGAGCAACCTCGTTGTGCTTGGTTTTGGCATAAACGCCAAGTTTCCAAAGTTCTTCGTCTAATTCCTTCATAAAAGCAGAAACTCTGGGCTTTAAGCTGCCAAAATAATGGTCTTCAAGTTCCTGCCCTTTTGGGGGACGTGCGCCGAAAAGGGTTCTGCCGGTATAGATTAAGTCTGGACGTTTTAAGTACATTTCTTTGTCAATGAGAAAATATTCCTGTTCTGGGCCAACGGTCGTTATAACTCGCTTTGCGGTTGTGTTGCCAAAAAGCTTCAAAATGCGCATTGCCTGTTTGTCTAGGGCTTCCATTGAGCGCAAAAGCGGGGTTTTTTTATCAAGAGCCTCGCCGCCATAAGAGCAAAATGCGGTGGGAATACATAGAGTTCCGTCTTTTATAAAGGCATAAGAGGTTACGTCCCAAACGGTATAGCCCCTAGCCTCAAAGGTAGCACGAAGCCCACCCGAAGGGAAACTGGAGGCATCTGGCTCTCCGCGAACAAGCTCCTTGCCCGAAAACTCCATAATGACTTTTCCGTCGCTAGAAGGAGAGATAAAGCTATCGTGTTTTTCTGCTGTGATACTTGTCATAGGCTGGAACCAGTGGGTAAAGTGCGTGGCACCTTTTTCCACAGCCCAATCTTTCATGGCATTGGCAACCACATTGGCAATCTCAGAGGTCAATTGCGTACCCTGCGAGATTATTTTTTTCAATGCCTTGTAAGTGTCCTTAGGCAGCTTAGTTTGCATAACTGCATCATTGAAAACGCAGCTTCCGAAAAGATGTTGAATATCCTTCATAGTTTCTCCTCAAATAAAAAAAGCGCGTGTTCTCTCCCATTGCAAAACGCAACAAGGGAAAACACACGCCTTTGTGTGCTACAACCTGCTTATGCAGATCACCTGAGTAAAATATAGAAAATTCTCTTTGGTTTGTCAAGGGTAAAATATAAAAAAAATTGGCATATTTTTTGCACCGTAAGAAAGTTGGTCTTTAAATTAGAGGTTTTTTATGAAAATAGCCCATTTTTGTCGCTATTATAGTGTTTCTTTTGAGCAAATTCTTGCAGGAGATATTGCTATGGCTTAGATTTTAATACAATAAAACATTGATTAATATGGGAATTAAAGGTATAATTCCCATATTTTGGAATTTTTGTGTTGTACTTTAGAAGGAAGGTTTAATAAATTGAAGAAAAGAACCGCATTCATGCCTCCTACGAAGGAATTGCTCGAGAAGAGTGTTCCCGCAGAGAATGTTTTGGTTCTTTTTGACGAACATCTGGAACCTGGTAAAGTCACAAAAAGAATTACGATAATATTAGATACGCAAAGCAAAGGTCTTGTAATTGACAGTCTTACCGAAATAGGGGTAATTGATGTAGCAAATAGGCAAGACGGTTATGGAAATATAATGTGGTACCCTACACAAGAAATTGGGCTTTTACGAAAATTAAGCGTAGAAAAACTGATTGAAAACGGAACTATCACAGACCAAGTAGCAAAAAACGCAGTAGCTAAAATTTGCCAAGCAGAAAAAGAAAAAAAAGGAAGTACTGCTATAACCATTCTCGAAGTACTTGCAATAGCTAAGAATTATATAGAACGCTACCCTGTAACCAATGGGGGTGCGTAATGGCTGTAAGCAGAAGCGGTCTAGACAATTCAAATGTCCAAGATATGATAAATCAGAAGTTTGCAAGCGGTCCTGTAGATGAATCCGGCAACAAACTCTCCAAATCTGCTATTCAGGCGGAATTTGCGAGAGCACTTTTAAAAGCCGGCAAAAAACAAGACGAGATAGACTTCTTGGTATATGGCATTGACAAGTCGTAGTAAAAGGTTGCCTTTAATGAGCCAACCTGCTATCCACGTATTCCTTGTCTTCGTGTTTTAAAGAGCCGTTCTTCTCCAAAGCATAAGTCAGGGCTTCAATAGTGCCGTTCAAATGGGCTATATCGTTGTGCTTCAACTCATCTATTCGACCATTCATAGTTCCTTTTAGTTCCTTTATAGAGGCTTCCACACCGTCTATCCGCTTGTCAACACTGTCTATTCGCTTGTTGAGAGAAAATTCCACTTCGTCTATTCGGCTATGTATAGCTGCCAAGTCGCTCTTTATGGAATGCCCCATATCCTTCATTTGGCCTCTGATAAACATATAAGCACAACTGACGAATGCCAGTGTCACTAGCAACCGCACATTAGCTTCGTTAGCTATAAGGTTCAAAATGCTATCCATATTGCTACCTCCTTTAAAGATACAAAACTGTTACTGCCACTGCAAGGTCTAGCCTTTTCTTTTTTCATAGAAACCTCCTTCTTTTTGGTTCTATTACTTAGACGTAAAAAAAGGGAAAAAAAATCCTAAAAAGTGAATTTTGTCAACAAGTGTTTGCAAAAATGTGCATTTTTTTGAAAAACAGCCCCCCTCGCGGAAAAAAATGTATATTTATTGGTAGAGGTAATAAAAATGCTATCCTTTTGCACCGCTCCATTTTTAGGTCTTTTTGTATGTCTAATAGGCTTCAAAATATGCGACATTTTGAAGGATCGGAAAATCAAAAAATTGGAAAAAGAAATGCGGGCAAGGGGAATGGACGAAAACTCAATATTTTTCTTCACTCGTGCAATGAAACTCTAATTTTAAAAAAGTATATACGGAGGGGTTATGGCCATAACGTATGTGCTTGAAGAAAAATTTAATGTTCAAATTAACGCCTCTACCCTTTTGCAAAGCGTTTCGGCTTCATTTAGCGTGGGGGCTTCGGCGATTATCCTAATCACAGG
>CAZIMU010000099.1:0-6990 GCA_964540355.1 uncultured Fibrobacteraceae bacterium
TTCTAATTCCAAAGTCATTATCCCATTTTTGTATCACAGCTTCCATATATTAAATATACAAAATAAATATACAAAAAAAAAGAATCTCCCCCTCGCCCACCCCCAGGGGAGGAGGAGACAATTTTATCGCTTACTGGCCAGGACCACTACATGAAATAGAACTTGCACCACTTGTTAAACACAAGGTACCAAGTGAAGTTTCATCTTCCACCTTCAGTTTTCCTATAGGAACTAAACCATTTCCTTTCACTGTTGTTGATTTTCCATTTACAGATACAACAAAATCATCATTGTTTTTAGATGCACATCTCATACCTACTTCAGGCACGTAATGCGGATTATTATATTTATAAACAGTTACTTCAACACATTCACTTGTGGTCAAAGTAACCGTATTACCAGTTTTACCGTCTGCTTTACAGATTTTATCATTTACCTGACATTGGTCACCACTGCCACAAGTACATTCTATTACGTGTTCCACGCCACCACTTACTTTCAAGTCGGGGCACGCCATTGCAACAACCTGACTATAAGCTGGGCAGTTGAGGACTGCTTCAACTTTGTAAATCTCTGACTTATCTTTACCCCAGCTTTTCCATTCGTCTAAAATTCCAGTTGATGGCCAAGTTTTCTTTTGGTCGTCATATTTGTACACTACGGTTGGGTTTGTACAAACCTTACCATCATCTACCACAGTTACACCGCTTGGTTTTGCGCCTCTTGCCGATGTTACGTCTGGTGGATCTTTATCCCATCTGCATTTTCCACTTAACTCTGGTGCCTGTTTGGATGACCAGCCAGTTTTTGGATTGCAGGCGTTTATGTGAACACCATCATCGCAGGTTAGTTCGGCGAATAGCACGTAGTTGGATGAGCCTAGAGCAGACTCACCCGCTGCAGGGACTTCGCCACAACTGTAATTAAGCATCATACCTGAGGTATCTGGTGCAAAGTTCCACTTAACAGTGCAGCCGCTCGGCGGGGTTGCTGTTGCTGGCTTTAACATTGTGCCAGGGGTCAAAATCTTTGTAGCTGAATAGCCATCCCAGCCGCAGGTGAAACCTGATTTTGGATTGTTCTCTCTGCATTTGCCTTGAGCTGCAACAGCACTGCTTTTTGCAACACTACTAGAGCTGGATTTTGGTGGCGAGGCAGATGAGCTGGATGTTGAACCTCCAGAGCTTTGCTGTATAACTGCGCTGCTTTGCGGCGGTGCCGCGCTGCTTTGCTGTATTTCTGCACTGCTTTGCTGTATTTCTGACGAGCTAAGCGGTGGTGGTTCAACAGAGCTTGACGATTCTTCAACGTAGCTAGGCAAGTTACCCAATACAGAATTTAAAATAACTTCCGCATGATCTTTGGCATTTCCAAAATCTGATTCCACTATGTCTTTTATGTCGCCAGCACCACACGCTACGAAAACAAGGGTTGATGCCACAGCAAGGCTGGCAGCCATAAACAATGATTTTAATTTCTTTTGCATAACTCCTCCTTATTCTGGGAATTTAGCCGCTTTCCAAAATGTGCACTTCTTGGGCCAAGAAGCAAACGAACTGGCATTATCACCCTTTAAAAATTGCAGTAGATATTTGCTACCATCACTTAAATAAATGAGATAATACTCATAATTTTGTGCAACTTCTGTGTTCGCTGAGGGAGCCGTGCTTCCTAAATATTTATCACTGCTGGAATATTCTTTACCCACTATAACATCATCATCGCCTATAGCTGTAGGCCGTCTAATGGTGCCACCAATAACCGTTATATCTGGCTGGGCATCTAAGTCAGCGTCTCCTGTGAGCTTAATGCTGCCAGAGCCTATTTCTATAGAAGTGTTTACGGGAACATCTACAACTCTGGGAGCTTCAAATACCCACGGAGATTCAGAGGAAGAAGAAACTCCACTGCCACCAGCAGAGGAAGTACCACACATATAGTCTGGCTTGGTAAATGTTCCACTTTTAGCTGCCATCTTTTTCTCACTGCAAGCATCATCTATACAAGCTTTCACCTGAACAGAATATTGTTTGCAATCCATGGATTTTTCATTTAGGTCTATCACAGAATTCAATCTAACGTTTTTTGATGGTAAAGTGTATGGTTCTGACGAAATCCAGCTAGATGGAATGCCTAAAAATTCCACCTTCACTATAGGTTCATCAAAGGTACCCTCAATAGTAGCACTTATATATACCTTTTCTCCAGAAGGGCTTACAGAAAATTGCGTAAAATCTACTACTCCATCGTTATTCACATCAGGAGGTACGCTACCATTGGAGTTGCTACTAGTGTCGCCATTCGCAGGAGGATTATTTGTTTCGTTGCTGCAAGCAACGAAAACAAGGGCTATCACCAAGCCCAAAGAAAGGGCAGACATCAAAAAAGAGAGTTTTGCTTTCATAATTACCTCGTTTTAAATATAGAAAATTCACTTGCTCCTTTTAAATCCAAACAAACTTCCTTCCACTGGTGGTGGCTCGGATGGTGGTTCAGAAGGTTTGGAGTTATTGATTTTGGCCCTTTTAACTCCGTACATTTCTATGAACTCCTGCTGTCCAAATTTTTGAATATGTTCGCCACCAGCATCCTTATACCTCAATTGGACATGGAATTTGCTAATTCCAACATAAGCACCAGCTCCAACGAACCTAGGTGGGTTACTGCTGGTCATCAAATCCCAAGCTACATAGAACTTGTAATTATTAGTACAATCTCCATTGAAAATTGGACTATTGCACTGTGCCACAATATTTTCTCTGTGCGCGGTGTAATCGCCCAAATTTGTGTGGTAATATGCGCTGGCATGTATAGTTATGGCCTCGGCAATGGAGTTCATGCCATCTGGTAGGCTACGCCCTGTGCTAGGATCTAAGAAGGTCGGTATATCACTATTAAATGTGCTTCCCATATTAAAGATTGCTCCCACAGATCCTGGGTAATCTTTCTTTACTTCTTTTGGATCTGGGTTTATAACCGGCAAAACTTCCGAAACAGTACCAGCTTGGTACAAGTTCTTTGCAGCATCCTTGGCACCATCACTCCACCATTCAGGCAATTTATTTCCATCCCCTTTGAAAATTCCGCCGAGTGGGTCCTTGTTATCGGGGTTCACCGCCGCTATCTTCACTTGTTCCCTAGTAGGATTATTTCTACCAGTTATAGCCACACCTCTCTCTCTGCCATACCAATTCGCAGGATTGCCACTAGCATCTACGAACACGGCACCATCACTATTAGGACGGATTTTTACCCAATCGCCTGCTTTCGGCTTGTGGGTTGTTTCTCCGCTATTACCCGTTTTTCCGTGATAATAGGTAAGCGTAATAGTGCTATCACCGCTACCACCACCGCTATTATCCATATTGTTATCGCCAAATGATCCAGGTTTGTAGCTTGCTAAATAGGTTGTATCCTGAGCGTATGCTGCCTGAGGAGCTTCCCATCTCCAATCTAAATTATCATAACCTAAGTCGAACCTCTGCTCATCCGACATAGTACCGCAATTGGATGGATTTTGGCTTTTTAAGCAATAACGGAACGGATTTTTAATATCAAACGTAGTGACTCCATTACGTGGAAATACTCGTTCCGACAAAGTAACGATTAGTTTTTCACGGCAACCGTTATCATTGGAACCATCTCCATTTTCGCAACCTTTACCCCATTCAGGATTGTACGTTGCTTTAACCACAATTGGCGCGATTCTGTCGTCAACTGGGCTTTCATTGGAGGTATATGTGAACTTAGATTTATTTTCTACGTCAAGGAATGGTATCCAGCTAGACACTTTATCAACATTATTTCCAACTGTACGAATATTTGAGGAGAACTTACTGCGCCCAATGGTTACTAAGGTATCATTAGCTTTTATGTATTGTCCCCAATATGCCTTATTCGCATTACGGAAATCTCCCCTTTTATACAGACTTTCAACAAAACTAGGATCTTTGAGTTTATTCGCATCATTACTTTCAAAAGGAGCGAAGAAATACGTGGTATCTCCCCAAACTACTTGCAAAAGAACAGGCAATAAGGAATCGCCGCTAAAAGGCTTGCTGAATGCAATATAAACGCTATCTCCAATACCATCGTTATTTACATCGAAAATCATACTGTTTCTAGGTATGGGTACTGGTGGATCTCTGAATCTGAGCTTATCCCATGTAGCAGTAGTAGCATCCTTGTTAAGTCCATAAACTGTCCACTTGGTTGTACATTCAGGTTCGCCCGTGCTTTCCTGACCGCTAATAATAATTTTTGCTTCGCCCTTTTCCATATTTCTTCCGAGGCTTGTAACTATATCGTTCTTTAATTTGGTTTTGCAAGCACCTACCGTTTCACTGCTTTCTCTTAAAATAAAGCCCGCAGAAGTATTGCAAGTGATGCAAATTTCGTTGTTATTTGCTGGATCCAAAGCCTGAAGATATAAATCCATTGGGCTACCAGCATAAGGAGGAAGACCCCCTACTTGCCAATTCTGCCATCCGCTACCAACATTAGTGTATGTTGCTGGAGGATTACTTGGTTTAACAAATTGAAGCTTTGGCTGGCGCGCAACTATTTTCATAGATGGCGAAGTTGAACCTTCTACAACCACATTCAAAGAATATTCTCTTTTGTCTTCCACATCATAGTCTATCTGTACCCATACGGTATCTATTCCGCTTGCACTAAGAGTTCTGGCTATTGAGTTTTTGCCTATTGGGGTTGGAGAGTTTTCGGTCTCGTATATTGTTATGCCAGAGCCGATAATGCTAAGAGTGATGCTATGACCCGCAATTTCCGGATCGTCGTCGTATTCAAAGGAATTGAAGCCATCGTTCCAAGAACCTGTGGTTAAATAAACTGGCACACGCTTGCCGACAACCACTTCTTGACGTTGTTCAGAAGGACCTCTTCCGTAGGCGTTTTTCATAATCAATGATGGACTACCGGGCTGGCTGTTCTGGCCAGCCAATGTACCCCAAACTATGCGGTCATTGGATTCGCCTTTGAAATTATCTATCAAAAGAGGTTTGGTGCCTACTACCTGCTTGCCTTGGGAATCCATCAAGCGAGCATATACGCTATAGCTTCCTGTTATCCCAACCTTAGCGGCTGCCTCTGGATTGCCTTTGCACTGACCTCTGCCACCGCAGGTATAAACAGCGTTAGTCACCGTGATACCATTATCGCCATTGCATTTAAAGTTGGCTTGGCCATTGCAACCTGAGTACCTCTCTACAGGAGCCCCAGATGGATTTTTGGTGGAACCTCTAGTGGGAGATAGATATATTGTATCTTTGGTTACGCGATTTATCATATAGAAATCAACCTGAAAGCCAGCAGTTGTAAGCTTGGGACCGCACGCATTATCAAGATTGTTGCTACCACTCATTTTGCTGGCGCAATCGGCACCGCCGGTAACGGATGCACACATGATGTTGTCTGCTTTCCCTAACTGGTTCTCAAAGCTACTTTTTTGAACCACATACATATTGGTGGTTATACGCACATTGGAATTAGCGGTACGCTTATCGCAGAAGAATATGTCTATGGGATAAAGTTTGCCTTCTTCCAATGCTGGCGTAATATCTTTCAATTTTACGTGACCAGGAGCCGCCATGTGGTTGCCACCCAAATCTATAACCAACTTGCTGTCTATATAAATCCAAATATCATCATCACCGCTGAAATAAAACTCTTGAGAAGGATCATAATAAAAATCTGCATGGCTTTCAAAGCAGAAATGCTCATTTGCTTGAGAAGGGGTGGAATACGTTGTGTTGCTCCCATACTCATTCACGATTTTCGAAGTTCCGTGCAAATACCAAGATGCCGTATCTCTTGCACTCCAATCGTAAATAGATTCTGTGCCAGTTTGACCAAATGCGCTTCTCGGTGGATGGTCTCCATCATTGAAATCACCCTCTTTGCTGTCGTAGTCATCAAACCTATCTTTGGTTATTGCTCTTATAAGGGGAGGGAATCTATCTGCATCGCGTTTGGCATCGCAAGTGGGGCACTGACTATAATCATCTGTGCCTCTTGAAGCCAAAACCTCAGGGAAAAAACCGCCAATCAGCTTACCGCCGATTGTGCTTATTCTGGTGTCGCTGTCAAATTCAAAACTGCCCGCAGCCTTACCGCTTTTTACCTGAGAAAATGGCATATCGTAGCAACGCCTAACATTAACTTTTGGCGTGGATGTGAAGGCTTTGTTGAACCAGTCTTCATTTGTCCAGCAACCATTCTTTGTGCAGTTGCCGCATTTAATTTTTCTTGTGACTGGGTCTATAGTTGAAGATGCCAAGCCTTTGACAACACCCGTACACCGTGGTTTTAGGTTGCCACCGCTGGTGTAGGGAGCTGGACCGTATTGGCACATAGCATAGGTATTATCACCATTGCCTTCACTCTTTCCCATTGAATACCTGCCGCAACTGAAATCTGGGTGAACAGAGGCATCTGTATCGTAAATAAAGGCGGCAAGGGTCCATTTGCAACGTGATTGGTCGTTATAAGTAGGATCGGAGGAAGGATCGGTGGTGTACCAGCCAGCCCAACGGTCCATTGGGTCTAGCTCGTCTGCCACCACATAAAGGTTAGCTGGGTTATTGAAATGGGCAAATATCTCTCCAAGTCTAAAAACGTCGCCAACAGCACTAAAATCGTCGGTTGGCTCAAAATCTGTTGACCAGCGGCCATTGGGACCAATTCTATCTATGCCGGGTTTCCCAAGCCAGAATTGAGCGAAGTTCCTCAGCGGCGACGAGCTGGGAATAGAAGCCTTATACCAGCCGCATTTAGTTGTGCTTGTCTCCAAGTCCAGCGCAACAGCCGTAGCCGAATTTCCCTGCGAGATATAGCTTCTGCCAGCTATCCATTTGGGGTCGTCTGGTGGGTAAAAGTACAAGGTTTGGGCTACCGCGCTCACTGCGAGCAAAGCAACCAGGGAAAATGTAAAACACAGCGTTTTTACGGGGTTCATAGAGCCTCCGGGTATGG
>CAZIMU010000100.1:0-6886 GCA_964540355.1 uncultured Fibrobacteraceae bacterium
CGCGATATTTAGACCAGCTATCAAGCGGGTGAATTGCTGGGAAGCGGCGTTGGTCAGAGCGTTCTCTTGAAAGCCCGTGGAATGCACCAACCACTTTCAAAGTTGCTTGTGTAACAGGCTCTTCAAAGTTTCCGCCCGCAGGAGATACGTTTCCACCAATTGTCACAGAACCCGTTGCGCCATTTTTAAGGCGAACTATGCCGCCTCTTTCGTAAAAGCTCGCGATAACAGATTCCAAATATGCAGGGAAAGCTTCTTCGCCAGGGATTTCTTCTAAGCGACCACTCATCTCTCTAAGAGCCTGTGCCCAGCGGCTTGTTGAATCTGCAAGCAACAGCACGTTTAAGCCCATTTGACGGTAATATTCAGCAAGGGTAACACCTGTGTAAACAGATGCTTCACGAGCGGCAACAGGCATAGAGCTTGTGTTGCATATAATCAATGTGCGTTCCATCAAGCTGCGACCTGTGCGAGGATCTATTTGCTCTGGAAATTCCTTCAAGGTTTCCACAACTTCGCCTGCACGTTCACCGCAAGCGGCAATAATCACAATATCAACTTCTGCGTGGCGAGCGGTTAATTGCTGGAGCACTGTTTTACCTGCGCCAAAAGGCCCCGGAACGCAGAAAACTCCGCCTCTGTTCACTGGGAAAAATGTATCTACAATTCTCTGTTTTGTTATTAAAGGTTCTGTTGGACGAAGCCTCTCTGCATAGCATTTTATGGGCAGTTTAACAGGCCAAGTTTGCATAAGTTTAACTTCATAGCTTTTGCCGCTTGAATCTTTTATTTTAGCAATGGTATCTGCAACCGTATAGTTACCCGCAGGTGAAATGCTCTCCACAGAAAAAACTCCCTGCAAACCAAACGGAACCATTATCAAATGTTTGAAAATTCCCTCTGGCACAGAACCGAGGGTATCGCCTGCGGAAACCTGAGTTCCAATGGTTACGCTTGGGGTGAAAGCCCATTTTTTATCACGCGGCAAAGCCTCCAAATATTTGCCTCTCTGCAAAAAGAAGCCGCACTGCTCGGCTAACTGAGGCAATGGGTTTTGCAAGCCGTCAAACACTTGGGTTAATAAACCAGGCCCAAGTTCCACAGAAAGGAGTGCGCCTGTGAACTCAATGATGTCGCCTTCTTTTAAACCCGTTGTGTCTTCAAACACTTGCAACTCGGCAACCGAGCCTCTAATGCGAATCACCTCGCTTTTTAGGCGGGTGCCATTTTCAAGGACTGCAAAAGCCACTTCGTTTTGCACAACTGGCTTTTCAAAGCTGGCGCGCAGCAAGTTGCTGTTTACGCCTATGATTTTTCCTGTATTTGCCATAAGAACGATATCCTCAGTTAGAGACCTCGTGGTCATTTGCTTTTATGAAGTTTTCCACTGCCGTTTTGCCAGCTTCTTCGTTTAACCCAGCGAGACGGTTATTTATTTGCAATTTTATAATGTAAGCATAAATTTTTGCTTCCGAAAAATAATCTATGCCTACAAGCTCATCTACAATTTGCCAACGCGCGCGTTCAAAAGCCATTTCCCTTTCAAATGGATTTTGAATGCTCATCGCATCGGAGAGTTTTTGGTGAAGATTTACGTGATAACCTGAATAAGAACGCTCAGAAACCCGAATATTCTCGCCCTCCCACTTGGAAGCACGGAATACCGCAGTTGCATTTTTTATTTCTATTAAAATGTTTGCGTAAGCCTTAGTGAAAGAGTGAGAGCCAGAAACCCCAGCTACCACAGCATCAAAGTCGCTCAAATTCACGCCATCCATTCCATCGCAGAGTCGCCTGTATTCTTCCACAGAAAAGGGAGCCGCTCCACCTAGCTCTAGGCTTGGCAAACTTGAAAGCAAATAAGCTGCACTCATTCCCTAGCCCTTAATTGCCTGCTGAACTATTTTTGCGAGTGCCGGTCTAAGAATTGCAGACAAGGCATCTGCTATAGCCTCTTTTGTCCATTCCTGGCTAACCTTGCCGTTTTCAAAAGAAAGCCTGAAACCTGCGAAAATTCCGCTGTCGCTTTGGACAACAACCCCTGCTCCTAGCTTTTTTTGGAATTCTCCGGTTATGAACGAAGCAAGCTTTTTTGAATCTTCTTCTGAAAGGGAAACCGTTGCCTGCTTGCCTGTATAGCCGCTAGCAAGCGTTAAAAGAAGCTTTTGTATAAGCTCTGGGGTCAAAGATTTTTCCACGTTCAGAGCTAGCACCCCAAGCACGGACTTTTCCACTCCCTGAGAAACGGCAAGAACAACGTCTCGAGCCGCCTGTGCAAGGGTCTTCTCGCTTCGCTCTGCGTAAGCCTGCGAATCTTTGTCGGCTTTTTCGAGCTTAGATGCGGCGTTTTGCTCCGCTTCTTTCACTATTTGGGCCGCCTTAGACTTTGCCTCCGCCAATATACGTGAAGCCTCTGCCTCAGCCTTATCCACGGCCTCGGTTTTGATCTTGTCTATCAAATGTTGCAATTCTTCTGCCATAACAATCTCCAAGAGACTATAATGTAGTAAAATTTGCTACATTACTTTTATGAAAACACACAACTCTACCCTGCTCCCAAGGCTCAGGCTACTGAGCACAATAGCAATAATTGCGGCAGCCCTTGTTGTAATGGCTGGCTGCGGTAAAAAAGTGAGCCGAATTGGCTCAGACACCACAACAGATCTTTCTGGTAACTGGAACGACACAGATTCTCGCCTAACAGCAGAAGAAATGCTGAACGATTGCCTAACCAGACCTTGGTATCAAACCTCTTTGCGTGCCAAAAATGGCGAAAATCCCACTATTGTAATAGGGCAAATTCGCAATCTCAGCACCGAGCACATCAACACTACAACATTTATGAACGATATTCAGCGAATTTTAATCAACTCCGGCAAGGTGGACTTTGTGGCAAATGCCGAAGAACGCAAACAACTACGCACCGAAATTGACGACCAAAAAGGCAACTCCACAGACGAAACCGCCAAAGAACGTGGGCAAGAAGTAGGCGCAGACATAATGCTCACAGGCTCAATAAACTCCATAATAGACCAAAGCGGCGGAGAGCAGGTGAAATTTTATCAGATAGACCTTGAGCTAACAGATCTGCAAACCCACAAAAAATTGTGGATTGGCAACAAAAAAATCAAAAAAATCGTTGAAAAAAGTGCTCTAAAACTATAAGTGGCTGGTCTGTGCAATTTCTGATATTAATACTATCATTTGCCATATTTCTGGCTTCTTGTGCAAGCCCTGCAAAGCTCAGGGCTGAGAATGTTTCCAAAACAGCCAGCTTGGGCAACTATCAAGCCGCCATAGATAACGTTGAAAAAGATAAAAAAAAGCTCTACAATTCCGAAGATTCTTTTTTGCTTGAGTTCGATTTAGGTGTTTTGCATCACTATAATAAAAACTTCAAAGAGAGCATAAAACACTTTGCAAATGCAGAACAGATTATGGAAGATTTATATTCACGCTCTGTGACCAACGAAGCGGCCGCACTGCTCGCCAATGACAATATTCGCCCTTACCGCCCTTACCCATTTGAAATACAGTGGCTTTATCAAACGCAAATTTTAAACTATTTGTCTCTTGGCGAAATAGACGAAGCTGTTGTTGAGGCTCGCCGCGCTCTTTTGGCAATTCAAAGCCTGCAAGAAAAAGAAGAAGACAAATTCAACGAAAGCGGCACCTTGCAATACCTAATAGCCCTCTCTTACGAATGGCAAAATTCCGAAGACGATGCCCGCATTGCTTATGATAATGCAAAAAAAAGTTTTGAAAGTTTGGGCTACACCCCAAAACTCGCAAGTCAGGTTCCACAAAACGAGCAGGAGATTATAGTTATTGGCTATGCGGGTTTAAGCCCTATTTTAGGGGAAAATAAATTTTGGGGAACTTATGCGCCAGACGGAGCATTGTTTTTGCACTACAAAGATGCAAACGAACAAAGCCAAACAATATTGCTCGCTGCCATGAATTTGAACGGCTCAGATTTTAGCGGCAGAACATTAACCATTCAGTTTGCCATTCCAAAAATTGTGGAAAGGCAGTCTCAAAATTCTGTTTTTTCCATAAGCGTAAACGGAAATTCAAAAACAGCCGAGATTTTCTCAAACACAAAAAATTCCATTCAAAAAGATTTGGAAAACAACCAAACAACAATGCTGATAAGAACCGCTAGCAGGGTGATTTTACGCACTATAGCGGCAAACAAAGCAAAATCAAAAATAAGAACTGGAAACGGCTTGGCAGATTTGGCGTTGAATATAGGCACAGATTTAGCCACAGGCGCAATAGAAAACGCAGATTTGCGACTAGGCTCTGCCCTACCTCAAACCGTTCAAATTTTGCGCATCCCAGTTGAGCCAGGAAAGCACTCGGTAAAAATTGACATCTTAGACAAATACGGCAGAAAAACAGATTCTTTTGAGGAACAATCAGTAAATGTGAAAAAAGGCGGGAAAGCGTTTATATTTGCGCCTGCGTTGAGGTAGCATTAAAACCCCACAGCCGCTCCCAAATACAACTGCTTTAAGTCAATATTGCCATTTTTGCTAAAATTCGCTGTCCAGCGCAAAGTGAAAAGAGGTTGCGTTGCAAGCGGGATTTTTATTTTGCTTTCGCTCCTGAACTCCAACGGTTTGCCCTGTTTCCAAGTTTCCTTTAATAAAAGCGAGTTTGATACCTGCACATATTGAATTTTTTTGTTCAACCCCAGCCGTAGGCGCAAGGGATATTCAGCTTTTGCCCATAAACTATCCGTACCTTTGACCACAGGCTTAAATCCAGCAGAAACCGCGCTTTTATTTTTGTTGTGCTCAAATGCAAGGCGGGCACCTGGCTTTTTTCGTTCCGCAATATAAGCAAAATCAAGGGTATTTTCGTTTTCTTTTGTAACAGCAATTTCCGTTACTCTCAAATTCCAGTTCCAAAATCTAAATCCCTGCCAAGTTCTGCTCCAAAGCTTGGTTCCACCAAAATACGGGGCAACTATGCGCATATTCCAGCCAGTATAAACGCGTTTTTCCCAAAAATTTTTGCTAAATCTTCCAAAAATCCAAGAGGAATCTCTATTATTTTCCCTATGCAACCATTCTGCGCCAAGTTTCAATTCGCTCAAATTGAATTCAGAGAGTACCCCCCTGTATTTGTCGGTTAAATCCCCTCCTTTTGCATGAAAAATCCCGTGCCTAAAAGCCAAGGTTCCTTTTGTATCTTTATCTTCCCTTATTCTCGCTTCACTGGAAAACCCCTTTATGCTGCCTGCTATTTTTGCATATTTCTTTTTCAAATCCCCATTTGTGTCTAAATATGCCCCTCCGCTCAAATTCACTTTCCATATTTTTTTGCTTTTCTTCTGCTTTGCAGGTTCTTTAGCCTCAAACTCGCACCCAGCCTCCTCTGCCGTTTCCCTGCCAACATAAAGCTCCGAAAGAGCGCACCACAGCTCCTGGTCGCCCTCAAGCGCATTTAACTCCACCATTTGCGCATAATCTATTAACCCATCGCTTTGCCACCAATAAGAAAACCCATCTTGTTGCGCAAAACAAAAAGAAAGGGCTAGGAATAAAAAAACAACTATATTTCTCTTCATATATAGTTAGACGTAAAAAAAGGGAAAAAAAATCCTAAAAAGTGAATTTTGTCAACAGGTGTTGACAAAAATGTGCATTTTTTTGTGAAAATCAGCCGTTTGCCAGTTTGTTCTGGGCATCTGCCAAGTGCAGAGCGTCTATTATCTCTTGCAAATCGCCTGTTATTATGTTATCCAAGTTATAAAGAGTTAGGTTTATGCGGTGGTCGGTTACCCTGTTTTGGGGGAAATTGTATGTGCGAATTTTGTCGCTGCGGTCTCCTGTACCAACGAGGCTTTTTCTTTCGGCAGATTCTTTTTTCTGCTTTTCGGAAATAGCGTGGTCTAGCAAACGAGAACGCAAAAGTTCCATGGCTTTTGAACGGTTTTGAATTTGGCTGCGCTCGGTTTGGCAAGCCACAACCACACCGCTTGGAATGTGCGTTATGCGAACAGCGGAATCTGTTTTGTTTATGTATTGGCCGCCCGCTCCGCTTGCCCTGTACACATCAACTTTTAAATCTTCTGTTCTAACTTCAACATCAACTTCCTCGGCTTCGGGCATAACCGCAACCGTTGCCGCCGAGGTATGCACACGCCCCTGAGATTCGGTTTCTGGAACACGCTGAACCCTGTGAGCGCCGCTCTCAAATTTCAAAACTCCATAGGCACCATCGCCACTTATAAAAAGGCAAATTTCCTTGAAGCCTCCAACAGTTCCCTCGCTGATATCGGTGACCTCTACCTTAAACCCTTTATTTTCCAAATAAGTTCTGTACATTTTGAATAAATCACCAGCAAAAAGAGAAGACTCATCGCCGCCTGTGCCAGCTCTTATTTCCAAAATAGCGCTTCGATTATCAAATGGGTCTGGAGGAACAAGCAAAATTTGCAACCTATCTTCCATGCTCTCAATCTGTTTTTCCAAAGGACCTATTTCTGCCTTAGCCGCCTGAGCAAGCTCGGCATCACCTCCACCAAGAGCAACTTTCCATTCCTTTAAATCGCCGCAAAGCCGCATATATTCAGAGCCAACGGTATAGGTTTTTTCCAAAGCCTTAAAACTCTTATGCAACTTTGTGAATTTTTCTGGATTTGCCGCCACGTCTGGACGTGAAAGTTCTTGCTCTAATTCCTCATAGCGTTCTAAAAATTTTTGAACTTTCTCTTGCATAAACTAAAATATCGCTTGCGTTAAAATTGCAGTTTTGGGTATATTATAGATTTTTTGTTGAGATATGGTTTTAAGGTATTCCAAGACAAGAACACACTTTGCTCGCCAACGCTATGCGGCGCAATTTTGTAAGCAGGATACACAAATTCCATTCC
>CAZIMU010000101.1:0-6871 GCA_964540355.1 uncultured Fibrobacteraceae bacterium
TGAGCGCAAGCATAAGCGAAATATCCCACACAGCCGGTGATGCCAGCACGGTTGCAAGCGAAGCCTCTGTGAAATCCAAAGACGCAACCGAAGTGATGAACAAGCTTGGCATGGCGGCTAAAGAAATAGGGCAAGTGACTGATGTTATAAAGAGAATAGCCGACAAAACCAACCTACTTGCACTTAACGCCACCATAGAGGCAGCCAGCGCAGGCGAGGCGGGCAAAGGCTTTGCCGTTGTTGCGGGTGAAATAAAAGAACTTGCCAACCAAAGTGCCCAGAGCGCAGACGACATAGCTAAGCGCGTAGAAGGCATACAATCTGGCACCAGCGAAGCGGTCACTGTTATAAACGATGTTTCGCAGATAATAAAAAAGATAAACCAAGGCGTAGATGCCATATCCACCCACGTTGCGCAACAAACAAAGGCGAGCAACGAGATTGCAAGCAACGTTGCACAGGCAAACACAGGAGCCAAGCGCGTTGCCGGAGCCATAGGAGAGGTAGCCAAAGGCAGCAAAGACATTGCTCAAAATGCCGGTCAGGCAAGCATCAATGCCAAGCATGTTGCAGATTCCATAGGCGAGGTAGCCAAAGGCAGCAAGGATATTGCCCGCAACGCTGGTCAGGCAAACATAGGAGCCAAGCACGTGTCTGAGTCCATAGGTGAAATAGCCAAAGGCAGCAAAGACATAGCCCGCAACGCAGGCGAAGCCGCCAAAGGTGCTTCCGATGCAAGCCGCAATGTTACAGACGTGAACAAGCTAGCCAACGACAGTGCCAGCGGTGCGCAACAGGTTGATAAATACGCCATTGAGCTTGCCAAAGTGGCAGGCAGCTTAAAAAGCGTGGTGAGCCAGTTTAGAGTTTAATGTCTTTTGTCTGAACCCCGATTGGCCAGGATTTAAGGATTTTCAGGATTATGCAATTTTATATGCAATCCTGTTAATCCTCTAATCGGGGGTATCATGGTTCAGACATTTATTATATTTACCCCATAAACTTTGCCTAGAGGTAACCAACCATGAACAATATCAAAATGGGTCCAAAGCTAATTGTGTCTTTTTTATTCTTAGCCGCCCTAGCAGCTTTTATGGGAATACGCACAATCAGCAGTTTAAAAACTGTTTCGGATGCAACCGACATCATGTACGACACGGGAGCGGTGCCGCTCGGCACTTTTGTGGTCACCGCTTTGCAGGTACAGGAGTTGCGGCTTTCGACTTTTCGTTGGCAGCAGGCAAGGTCGCTCGAAGAGCGCGCCAAGGTTATCAAAGACCTAGACAATATAAACAATACCCTGAATCAGTCCATATATGACCAGCAGAAAATAGCAGACGAAGAAGGGAAAAAGATTTTGCAGCAAGTGATAAAGATAACAGACGATTATACCGATTCGTTAATGGCTTTTATTAAACGCGCTAAAACTTTTGATAAAGAAACAGGAGTAAACGTTGACAAAGTTCCAGACGGTTTGGTAAGAGTTGGAAATGAAGCGTTGAAAGATTTGCAAGCCGCAAAAGACCATAGAGTGAAAGCAACCAGCAAACTCTCAGACGATGCCTCGGCAGATGCTAAACAAAATATAAGCGCGGCAACTCTGATTCTAGTTGTGGTGGTTCTTTTAGCCGTTGCTCTTGGCATATTCTTAACATTCTCCGTAACAGGTCCCTTGAAAAAGGTTGTTGGTGCTCTTGGCAAAATTGAGAAAGGCGATATGACCGCCCGTTTAAATTTGGAACGCGGGGATGAATTTGGGCAACTTTCCAAATCTGTGGATGGCGTTGCCTCCAAACTCCAAAACATTATGAAAGATTTGCGCATGGAATCCGATAGCCTTGCAACTTCTGCCGAGGAGCTTTCCGTTATAAGCAGGCAGCTTGTGAGCAACTCAGAAGAAACAGCCAACAAAAGCAAAGAAGTAGCCAGCGTAACCGAAGAAGCTTCCAGAGCTGTAACTTCCATAGCCAGCACCGCCGAAGAAGCATCCACAAGCATAACCGATGTGGCAAGCTCCGTTGAAGAGATGACGGTGAACATAAACGCAATGGCAAGCGGCGCGGAAGAAGCCTCCGCAAACGTGAACGATGTGGCAAAAGCGGTTGAACAAGTTGCAGGCAACATAAACGCAATGGCAAGCGCAGCCGAAGAAGCCTCCGTGAACGCCAACGAAGTGGCAGGCGCGGCAGATCAGATGTCTGCGAACATGAACACCATAGCCGCAGCAATAGAAGAGATGAGCGCAAGCATAAATCAAATATCCAGCAATGCCGGCGAAGCCCGCACTGTTGCAGGCGAAGCCACAGTGAAATCCAAAAACGCAACCGATGTGATGGGCAAGCTGGGCATGGCGGCTAAAGAAATAGGTCAAGTGACCGATGTTATAAAGAGAATAGCCGACAAAACCAATCTTCTAGCTTTAAACGCCACCATAGAAGCTGCCAGCGCAGGCGAGGCAGGCAAAGGCTTTGCGGTGGTTGCAGGTGAAATAAAAGAGCTAGCCAACCAAAGCGCACAAAGCGCAGACGATATAGCAAAGCGCATAGAAGGCATACAGAGCGGCACGAGTGACGCGGTGACGGTGATAAGTGATGTTTCGCAGATAATAGCCAAGATAAACCAAGGCGTTGAGGCAATATCTAACCATGCGGCGCAACAAACAAAGGCGAGCGGCGAAATTGCAAGCAATGTTTCGCAAGCAAACACAGGAGCAAAGCGAGTTGCCGGTGCCATTGGCGAGGTTGCCAAGGGCAGCAGAGACATAGCCAAAAATGCCGGACAAGCCAGCACCAATGCCAAGCACGTTGCAGATTCCATAGGCGAGGTAGCCAAAGGCAGCAAAGACATTGCCCGCAATGCTGTGCAGGCGAACACAGGCGCAAGGCGAGTTGCAAGCAGCATAGGCGAAATTGCCAAAGGTAGCAAAGACATTGCCCGCAATGCTGGAGAGGCGGCTAAGGGAGCCACAGATGCAAGCAATAGCGTTACAAGCGTGAATCAGCTGGCAAATGATAGCGCCAAAGGTGCTCATCAGGTTGACAAATATGCCCACGAGCTTGCTAAGGTGGCTGGTGACTTGAAAAGCGTTGTGAGCCAGTTTAAGGTATAGCAAGTGATATTGCTCGTTTTTGCAACTGAAATGGAAAGAGATGGTGTTTTTCCAAACGGAATTCCACAAGAATACGAGTGTTTGATAACCGGTGTTGGCATTTTATCTGCTGCTTTTAGCTTGAGCAAAGCTTTTCAAAGGCAAGCATATAAAACCGCCATTCAAATAGGCATAGCTGGCGCATATACTTCTAGTGATCTGCAATTGGGAGATGTTGTGGAAGTTAGAAGCGACTGCCTAGTTGAATTTTTGCCCTGGGAACCAAATACTTTTTTTGCTTCTGGAACACTGCCAAATTCAAATAATTTCAAAACCTTAAAGATAGTTAAGGGTTTAACTGTTTTGAACTGCTCATCCACAAAAGAAATAGAAGCGGCAAGGGGAGATCTTGCTCAGGTTGAAACTATGGAAGGCGCGGCGTTTTTTGCCGCCTGTAAGGAATACAATGTTGAAGGGGTGCAAATTAGAGCCATTAGCAATTTTGCCACCAAATTTGAGAAAAAAGAGTGGAAAACAGAAGCGGCATTGGAAAAGCTGAGGGAGTTCTTGTTGCCTATACTGGGGTAGGGCGTACGTAAGAGCAGACACATAGGTCTGCCCTTACGTGTACTGTGTTAGGTTTCTCTTGTTGAGTTCTTCTATGCACATCATCATCAGGGGTTGGAGGGCACTTAGTTCCAAATTTATATGCCATTTGGCGAGTTCGTTGGCAAGTTCGGGGGCAAATATAGGGGGTGCATAGTTGCCGCCATCTCCTGCACCTATTATTCTGCACAGAACGTCTGCAAAGCTCACAAGGGTCACAAGGGGTTTGTTTATCTCTGCCCTTTCCAAATTGTGGTGATATTGCATAACCTCGTTTATGGCACGGGGGAGCCGCCAGTTTTCGGCAAGCCAAGAGCCTATTTGACCGTGGTCAACGCCCAAAAGCTCTTTTTCTGCTAAATACAATTCAGAGGAACGGCTTTTGCTCATGCTTATAGTTTGTTCAAATTCTTTGTTCATGTATTGCAAAAGAACTATTTTGCCAATATCGTGCAAAAGACCTGCGGTGAAGGCATCGTTTGCCAAGTCAGGTTCATATTCGCTGGCAACTATGCGGGCTACTATGCCAACCGCGCTGCAATGATCCCAGAATTTTTGCAGGTCAATAACTGAGTTTTTAAGCTCAAAAGCTCTGGACATGGAAATTTCTAAACTTATGTCTTTTACCTGTTCAAAGCCTAGTTTGCTTATTGCACTGTGAATTCCTGTAACCGATTCGCCGCCTGCGTTGGTGGTTTTCAAAAGCCTTGCGGCTAAAACAGGGTCACTAGATACAATTTGCTCCAAAGCCTTTCTTTCCACTTTTTCATCATCAACCAATTCAAAGAGCTGCGCCACCACTGTTGGCAGGGTTGGCAGGCTTATTAGGCTTTGGGTTATTCTTTTTATATCGGCTTGCACAATTTTATGTTATACCTCTGAAGAATGTATGTTCCTTGAACTTATCCGCTTGCGGAAAATATAATAACTCCAAATTTGATATGCCAAAACAACTGGAACAAAAATAACAGCTACAATGCTCATTATTTCAAGCGTGTAGTTAGAAGAGGCACAGTTCATTATGGTTAGGCTATTTTCTGGAACAGAAGACACAAGCACGTTTGGATACATAAAGAAAAAAAGTCCGGCAACGCTGCAAACGGTGCAAAGCGCAACCATAACAAAGGCTATTTTGAAACAGCGCGCAAAAACAAAAACCGCAGCCAACAGAATAAAAACAAGAGGGGCAATGCAAATTAGGCTACGCCCCAAGGTTAAAAAAGTTGCGAAGGTAAATAAAACAAGGCTAGAAATAACCGCCATTTTTGAAATTTTGCAAGCCCTTATTTGCAATTCGCCTTCTATTTTCAAGGTTAAATACAAGGCTCCATTTGTTAAACACAGAGAAAGCCCGAGCAAAGCACCAAACAGAGCAGGTGTGTGAATTAAATCTGGAAAATGCCCAATAAAATATCCATTTGAATCCAACGGAATTCCAACGGCAAAATTTGTGAGCGCAATGCTTGTGAGTATGGCAATGAGAAAACTGCTAACAGCAAGAGCTATATCGCAGGCGTGGCATAATTTTTGAATACGTGAACGATGCCTAATTTCAAAACACATTCCCCTAACAATAAGGGCGAGCAGCAAAAGCACAAGAGGCACATAAAGCACACTAAAAAATGTTGCATACCATCTGGGAAAGGCAGCAAACATAGCACCACCAGCAGTTAAAAGCCAAACTTCGTTTCCGCTCCAATGAGGGGTTATTGCAGAGATGTATGTTCCTCTTTCCTTTTCATTTTTTCCCAAAAAGAATTGCAAAATACTGACACCAAAATCAAAACCTTCTAAAAAGAAAAATCCAGTCCATAAAACCGCAATCAACACAAACCATAAAATTTCCAAATCCATAAAACCTCCATTTTATGTGTTTGCACTTGCAACTTTTTTTGTTATTTTTTTATTTACGCAGCCGCGCAAAATTTCTTGGCGCATAAAGTAAACAATTATGGCTGCCAAAGCTCCATAAATAGCAGAGAAAACAATTATAGAAAAAATAACCTCACCGCTAGAAACCCCAATAGATACAGCTTTGTCTGTTGGCATTAGCCCATAAATAATCCAAGGTTGCCTACCAACTTCTGCAAGCAGCCAGCCTGTTATGTTTGCAATTATCGGAAGCGAAATTCCAAAAGTTATCACCATCAATGCTTTTTTGTGCATTGCCCTTCCCAAAATCAAATTCCAAACTATTCCATAAAGAAGAATGAGAATCATTATGCCAGAACAGAACACCATTACCCTAAACGAGATATAGGTGAGCCACACAGGAGGTTTATAGTTTCCTGGGCCAAAACGATTTTCCATAGTCTTTTGCAAATCGTCTGAGCCTTTGACTTCGCCAGATAGCCTATGATAAACCATAATACTGAGTACTCTGGGAATTTCAACTCCGGGCACAATGGCAAGTGGTGCTGGATTCTGTGTTTTTTCCAAATTTTCCATAGCGGCAAGTTTCATCGGTTGGTAATTTGAAAGCATTTGTGCTTGCAAGTGCCCGCTCAAAAGAACGCCTATCATTCCCACAAGTCCCATGAATAGGGCAAATCTAAAGATTCTATTAAATAAGTAGGCATCTTCGGTTTGTTGCCTAATTTTCAACGCGGATATTCCCAAAACAAAAAACGAGGCAGTGCAAAGGCTGGCGGAGATCACGTGGGGGAACTGGTGCAAGAAATATGGATTAGAGACCAATTCCCAAAAATCCGTCATTTGTGCGCGACCATCGTTGAATACGTAGCCAACAGGATGCTGCATAAAGCTATTTGCAATGAGAATCCATACAGAAGATATGCAAGATCCAGCAAATACAAGCCATATACAGACTATATGAATGATTTTTGGCAAAATATGCCTGCCGAATATCCAAAGACCTAGGAAAGTGCTTTCCAAAAAAAATGCGAGCAGAGCCTCTATAGCAAGGGGGGCACCAAAAACATCACCGACAAAACGGCTATATTCAGACCAGTTCATGCCAAACTGGAATTCCTGCACAATGCCTGTAACCACCCCAATAGAGAAACTGAGCAGAAATAACCTGCCCCAAAATCTGGCTACCCGCTCATCTTCGGAATTGCCGCTGTTGTAAGCGGAGGTTTCCCATATTGCTATAAATAATGCCAAGCCTATGGTCAAGGGTACAAACAAAAAATGATATACCGTTGTTATGGCAAA
>CAZIMU010000102.1:0-6830 GCA_964540355.1 uncultured Fibrobacteraceae bacterium
AAAGCGTTTCGGCTTCATTTAGCGTGGGGGCTTCGGCGATTATCCTAATCACAGGCTCTGTGTTGGAGGCTCTCAAATGCACAAAGCTCTTTTCCTTGCCAAGCCACAAGCCGTCTCGCTTGTCTGCCTTCCAATCTGCAAAGGCTTTTTCTGCTTTTTCCATAGCCAAAGAAACATCGTTTTTTATTTCAAATTTCTTTTTGAGCATTGCATAAGAAGGGTGGCTTTTAACCCAGTCCGAAACTTTTATACCCTGCCTTGAAAGCAAATCCAAAACCAAAGCCGCAGAAACCAAAGAGTCTCGCCCATAATGCAAAGCGGGCAGAATAACTCCCCCATTGCCCTCGCCGCCAACTATACAGTGATGCTCAATCATATCCAAGCTCACATTTATCTCGCCCACGGCGGCTCGGTAGCAAGTTGTCCCAAATTTCTCCGCCAAATCTTCGCACATTCTGGAGGTGGACAAATTTATGGAAATAGGTTTTGGATCTCGCTCTAAAACCGTTTCTACCGCTATTGCCAAAGTGTATTCCTCTCCAATAGGCTCTCCATTTTCGTCAACTATGGCACAGCGGTCTGCATCTGGGTCTAGTGCAAAACCTATATCGCAATTATTCTCTTTAACCGTTTTGCCCAAAAAGCCCAAATTTTCTTGCAAAGGCTCTGCACCCCTTGGAAAAACCCCATTTGGCTCGCAGTGAATTTTAACAACTTCACAGCCTAGAGTTTCCAATAATTTTGGCAAGGCAAAAGAACCTGCGCCATTCACGGCATCCACTGCAACTTTGAATTTACGTTCCTTTATTTTTTGTGTGTCAACATAAGGAAGTGCAATGGTAGATTTTATGTGCATTTCATCGCCACTTGATATGCTCTCTTTTTTTCCAAAGGCATCTGCTTTTGCAAAGAGTTTTTTTACCTCGTTTGGCCCCAAAAACATTCCCCTGCTGTTCAAAAATTTCAAGGCATTCCATTCAATTGGGTTATGGCTTGCTGTCACTATTATTCCGCCATCTGCTTTGAACTGCTCAACCAAAAGCTCCACCGTTGGAGTGGTGGCAAGCCCTGCATCCACAACTTCAACCCCGCACAAGTTGCAAACGCCAGAAACCATTTCGGATATATTGACCCCTGTTGGGCGAGAATCCCTGCCTATAACTATTTTTTTTGCCTTTAGCAAATCCAAAAAAGCCTTTGTGTGGCTTATAACCGTTTGCGGAGTGAGAGTTTTCCCAACAACGCCGCGAATCCCCGAAATAGAACGCATTAATTTCATAAGTGGAATGTAGAAAAATTTTCTAAATTCTCCTTATGCACCAATCCATACCAAAAAAAATTCTGGACTTTTGCCTTGAGGCTGGAGCAGATTTTGCCGAGATTTATGAAGAAGAAACGAGAAAATCGCATTTGGCACTTAAAGACAATGAAATAGAGAGTGCCTCTGCTTCCATAATTTATGGAATTGGAATTAGAATGTTATATGGAACAGAAGTTCTTTACGGCTTCACAAGCGACGATTCAGAAGAAGTGCTTATGAACATAGCTAAAAATTTATCTCTCTCAAAAAATAAAAAAGGAGAGGCTTCTTTTCAATTTGGCAAAGAGCAAAGTTATGTATCTTATATAAAAGATAATTTCAAAGACCCGCGCAAATTTGGGCAGGAATATAAAAAAGATTTTTTATTTGCGGCAAATACAGCGGCTAGAATTGACTCAAAAATTTTACAGGTAGAAGCCTCAATAGCAGATGCCGAGCAAAAAATAAATATATGGAACAGCGAAGGCTTGCAAGTTTGCGACAACAGAGCTAGAACCAGATTTTCCGTAAACGTAACAGCAGGTGAAGACTCGGAACGAGCATCTGCGCACGAAGGCCCCGGCGCGCTTGGCGGATTTGAATTTTTGGATAACTTGCAAGTTAAGGAATTGTCAAAATCTTGCGCAGAAAGAGCTTTGAGAATGTTAAAGGCTCCATATATAAAAGGCGGGCAAATGCCCGTTATTATGGGAAACGCTTTTGGCGGGGTTATTTTTCACGAGGCTTGCGGACACCCATTGGAAACGGAATCTGTGCGCAGGCAGGCAAGTCCTTTTTGCGGAAAGATTGGCGAAAAAGTTGCACAAGACGTGCTAACCGCCATTGACGATGGTACTTTGAGCGGAGTTTGGGGGAGCCTTGAAATAGACGATGAAGGCACTCCAACTCAAAAAACTGTGTTAATTGAAAACGGAATTTTAAAAAACTTTTTGAGCGACCGCGTTGGAGCCAAAGAATTAGGACTTCCATTAACTGGCAGCGCAAGAAGGGAATCTTATAAATACGCCCCTGTGAGCAGAATGAGAAATACATTCATAGCATCTGGTAAATCAAACCTGATAGATATGTTAGCCTCAGTTGATAACGGGCTTTACGCAGCGAAAATGGCGGGCGGTTCTGTTAATCCAGCAACTGGGGAATTCAATTTTGCAGTAGAAGAAGGCTACGAAATTAAAAACGGCAAACTAGGCAATGCGGTAAGGGGAGCAACGCTCATAGGGCTTGGTCACGAGATTTTGCCAAAAATAAGTATGGTGGGCAGCGACCTTGAACTAGCAGCTGGAATGTGCGGAGCAAGCTCCGGTCACGTTCCAGTTACCGTTGGACAGCCTTCAATTAAGGTAGATTCTATTTTGGTAGGTGGACGTTGAGTTTCCCTGCCTGATTCGTATTATATATACACCCTTTGTCTGAACCCCGATTCTCAGGATTTGATGATTTTCAGGAAAGCCAGAATATATACGCTTGCCCTGTAGGTTATATACTTCTATTTTTGCGTTGCTCGGTAGGTTTTTAAGGATTATGGATTTGCCTATTATTGGAGTTGGATCATCAGGATCAATAGGATCAATAGGCTCACTACCAACTGCTACCGTACCGCAGGTTGCTGTTAAACCAGAAGCAGAACCACAAGTAGCGTTAACGCCTATGGTATAGCTTGTGGACTGAGTGGTTGCGCTTACATCCCAACAGTTACATGATGGGCGACCTGTCCAGCTTGGATTAGTCGCTGTGCTGCCATCGCTGCAAGTTAAAGTGGGTACAGCAATAGTGGCACCTTTTTCAACATTTTTTTGAAGATCTGTGCAACTCAGCGTAACAGAAGAACCTCCATTCGTATTACTACTGCTACTCGCTGGCCTACTGCTACTGCTAGGCGGTCTGCTACTGCTGCTAGACGGATCAACTATATCCTTGCTGGTATCAATGTTCATCTTGGTCAGTTCGTCATCAAAAAATTTAACCCTGTCGTTCCACCACGTTTTCAATTTGGTAACCTCATCTTTGTATGCTTGCAAATTTCCAAGTACAATTGGTGCCATACCAGAAAATCCGCCTGCTCCACGCTTGCAAGTATTGGTGTTATTGTCATTGCAAGTTTTATTGGTACCAAGTTGAAGCTCAAAATTCTTCACTACCGAACCCTGTACGGCAGTAGCTATGGAATCAATAAACCCACCTTGTTTGCTCATTGCTTGAATATCGGGTTTATATTTATCCCAATTCTTTTTAAATTTGGCCAAGAATACAGGGTCGTCAAAGAATTTCTTGTAAAAGGAGTGCCTTGGCATTATAGCTGTTTTTGACGTTGTATAGTGCTTGGGAAAAGTGTTATATTCCACTCCACCTATCAAATCCAAATCCCATATAGGACCTGCCTTAATTTTGCCGCCTTTGTCTTTATGAAAAAAGTTTGAGGCAGGAAAGCCGCTATTGTTTGACTTGTTGTTAAAATCAAAGTTGTCTAAGAATTGCTCAAGCATTAAGTATTTAGCAACACTCTCCAAGTCTATTAAATCGCGGTAACCATTTTCTGGAAAACCAGTTTTATTAAACATGGTACCTGTAAGGTTATTTAAATCTTTTTTCACAAAATCGTAGTCAGATAGTTTTGGTAAATCTTCGGGCGATTTTATGAATGTGTGCAGTTTAGAAGCAGCAGGCGTAGGGTAATCGGTGGCAAAATCAATTTCGTCTGCGGTGCTGGGGCAGTGGTAGTCAAATTCAGCAAGCCAACCCTCTTTTTCGTCTATTTCTAGCCTACCCTTGTTCACGTGGACTATGTCTGTTATTTGGTAAATTCCTTTGTATTCATTGTTTAAATAGAAATCCACAAGGTATTGGTTGGGTGTGCCCGGAATTCCAATGCGTTTACCGAGTTCAAATCCAACGGCGTTGAGTGCAAAGGTTTGGTCGTACCAGTTTGCAAGTAGCGCCCAGCTTTTGTGTTTATTTGAACCGAACATAGACCGATGCTCGTCAAATCTTATTCTGTAAGGCTTTTTGTCCCCAGCCCAAGTGGAATTGCCACGCCCACGAATTGAATCCTTGCCAGACGACACGGAAAAGTTGTGCTCTGGATTTGCCGCGCCACTAAGCGTGATAGTTGTTGTTGGGACGTACTTGTGTACGAAAATAAGATGGTTCTGGCAGTTGTTGGCTGTTTGCTGAGCCTGCGAATACATATTTGCCGCAGGAGATGTTATTGCGGCGTTGTTCTTGGTGCTTACCTTAAGCTCTGGGAGAGCGGCAAGGGAGAGGGCGCTTATGCAGGCTATTGCTGCTAGGGTTATTTTTTTCATTTTACCACCATGCGTTGAATTTTTTTCTCTGAACCGTGTGTTGTTCTTATTATGTAAATTCCTTTTGTCTGAACTGGAAAGGATACGCGCTTTCCTTGCAGGTTATATACTTCTATTTTTGTGTTGCTCGGCAGGTTTCTCAGGACTATTGTGTTGCCTATAAGAATGGGTGTTATGTCTGTGTCTTCGGAGCTAGAAGATATATCTTCTATGGAACTGGACGATTTATTGCCGTAGCTAGATGAACTATTGCCAGAACTAGACGATTTATTGCTGGAACTGCTGGAAGATTTTGCTATGCTACTGCTACTAGCTGGTTTGCTACTGCTGCTGGATGGCTCAACTATATCTTTGCTGATGTCAATATTCATTTTGGTCATTTCTTGCTGAAAGAAATTAATCCTATTGTTCCACCAAGTTTTTAATTTGCCAACTCCATCTTTATATGCTTGCTTAGTTGCTGGTGCTTCTGGTGTGTAATAGCTACCACCGCCTTTTTGAAGAGCAAAATTCTTTTCCACCGAACCCTCTACATAAGTGGCTATGGAGTCCATGAATTTTGTCATATCTTGGAAATCGGGCTTATACTTATCCCAGGTTTTTTTCCACTTAGCGAGAAATACGGGGTCATCAAAAAATCTTCTGTAATATGGATGCTTTGGTTTTATAGCATAATCATAGTACTGAAAGTGCTTTGGAAAATTTTTCTTATCATCCACACCAGCGGTCAAATCTAAATCCCAAAGAGGTCCTGCAATTATTTTACCACCCTTGTCTTTATGAGCGAAATTTGAAGCAAGCCCATTAGTGTCTGCTTTGCAAATAAAATCAAAATTATCCATAAATAGCTCAACCATTATGTATTTTGCATAACTGTCCAAATCCACTAAATCGCGGTAGCCATTTTCTGGAAAACCAGATTTATTAAACATTGTAGCTGTGAGCTGGTTTATTTGGTCTTTCACAAATTGATAGTTTGTTTCGGGTGATTTTATGAATGTGTGTAATTGAACAGTCCAGTTATAGGCAGCGGATGCTTGGCTAGTTGGGTAGGCGGTTAAGAAATCAACTTCATCTTTATCGCTTGGGCAATGATAGTCAAATTCAGCAAGCCAGCCCGCCGTAGTGTCCACTTCCACTCTGCCTTTATTAACTTGAACAATATCGGTAACCTGATAGATTCCCCTGTAATTGCCATTTAGATAGAGATCAACAAAAAAATGATTAGGTGTGCCGGGGAGCCCCATGCGTTTGCCAAGCTCAAATGCAACGGCGTTCAGGGCAAATGTTGGGTCGTACCAATTTGCGAGTAATGCCCAGCTCCTGTGTTTTTTGGTTCCGAACATGGACTGGTGTTCGCTGAATTTTATTCTGTAAGGTTTTTTGCTTATGCTAGATACGGCTGTGGAATTTCCACGCATACGAATGGAGTCTGCAAATCCCGATACCGAAATGTTGTTTCTTGAATTGCTCGGATCGGTTAGTGTGAGCGACATAGGAGCGTATTTGTGGATAAAGGTATTGGTAGTTACGCAGTTGCCAGCACCTTTCCAATTTGCCGAAGTTGAACTTATGGCAACATTATTCATTGTATTAACTCTTATTTCTGGAAGAGCAGCAAGCGAAAGAACGCTTAGGCAGGCTATTGCAGCTAGAGTTTTCATTTTACCACCAAACGTTGAACTCCGTATGTTGTTTTTACTATGTAAATTCCTTTTGTCTGAATCCCAATTCTCAGAATTTGGTTATTTTCAGAATAGCCGGAGTATATGCGCTTGCCTTGGAGATTATATACTTCTATTTTTGTGTTGCTCGGCAAGTTTTCTAGGACTATGGCGTTGCCTATTCTTATAGGAGTAGCCTCATTGCTAACTGCTACCGTGCCGCAGGTTGCTGTTAAATTCTGAGCCGAGCCGCAAGTAGCGGTAACACCTATGTTATAGCTTTGAGTGCTGGAGCCTGGGTCTCTTGTCCAAGAACTATTTTGTGATGGGCGACCTGTCCAATTGATATTGCTTGGCTGGCTACCATTGTTGCAAGTCAAAGTGGGTTCTTTTATAGTACCATCTGGCGCAATAGTGGCTTGAAGACCTGTGCAACTTAAAGTAACAGAACCGTTATTCGTATTACTACTGCTGCTGCTTATAAATACGCTGCTGCTACTGCTCGCTGGTTTGCTGCTACTACTTGCCACACTGCTACTGCTT
>CAZIMU010000103.1:0-6721 GCA_964540355.1 uncultured Fibrobacteraceae bacterium
AATGGGATAAGGAGCCGCAAATAAATTTTGAAGAGGTTTCTTTTGGACAGGAGGCGACAATTCACTACAAGGCAATAGAAAAAAATGATTTTTCTTTGAGGCTTAAAAGAGAAGAGGCTGAATTTGTCCTTAGCGATTTAGATTGGCTTTCTTATGAGGGTGAATTTACTTGGCAAAGGGAACTTGTCGCTGGTTTTTCTCTATCTCCTTTTTATTCAAGAAAACACACCTTTGGTTTTTACATGGAAGAATCTTGGAACGCCGATTTGCAAAAAGGCGGCATAAATGGAAAATGGCAAAACGAGAAAAATGATTTAGCACAACTTGGCGTTGCTGGAAACTATGTTGAGAAATCAAGCGAAATTTCCCCCTATTCCGCCGTTGACGGTTTTGAAAAGGGTTTTTCTTGGCGAATCAACGCGCTTGCTCAAATATCTTTTAATGAGCATTTTTATATGTCTTCGCAGTATATTATTAGAATATGGCGTAGCGATGTATTTCAGAAGCTCAATTTAGAAGCAAAGGCGGTGTTTTGAAAGCTCCCAAATCCCCTTGACAAACCCGCAAAATTTTTCTATATTTAACTATAACATACCCACCCCGCTTCCCGTTGGAACAGCGCACTCAGGGTGGGTGTTTTATTTTAGAGGTTTTTGTGCAGAAAATTGAATTTGACGGGCAATTTTTGTCTTATGATGAGCAGTTTCAATTATTAAAGACAAGAGGAATGAATTTTTCAAATGAGGAAATGGTTAGAAACTTGCTGAAACAAGTTGGCTATTACAGGTTGAGTTCGTATTGGCATCCATTTTTTGAAAACAAACAAGAAAAGATATTCAAAAACAATACCAAATTTGAAAAAATTTATGATTTATATAAATTTGACAAAGAACTGCGTAAATTTGTTTTAGGAGAATTAGAGCAAATTGAAATAAATATTCGCTCAAAAATGATTTATGTTCTTTCAACAGAATACAATCCTTTTTGGCTTGGCGATGAATCTTTATTTATAGATAAAAACACACATAAAAATCTTTTGCACAAGATAAAAATGGAAGTTGATAGAAGCGATGAGCATTTTATTCTTTCGTTCAAATCGAAATTCTCTAATGAAATTCCGCCCTCTTTCATAACACTAGAAATTCTTTCTTTTGGGACTGTTTCAAAGATATACAGCAATTTGAAACGGAATAAGGCGAAAAAATGTTATTTTGAATTCAACCTCAAGAGCAGCGGCTGGCATTACGGAAGAGGAATTGTTGAAGCAATTTAAAAAGCATTTAAAAGCAACTTAGCCGCATTGCTAGATGCCTTGCACAAAAACGCATTGAAATCGTGCTCATTGCCCTCGCCAGATGCTGGAACATCGGATAAACTGCGTATAACTGCAAATGGTATTTTAAAGCGGCTGCAAACAACTGCTATGGAAAAAGCCTCCATTTCCACACATACAACCCTATTGTTAAAACGCCTGTGAATTTCACGCACTTGCTCGCTTTGGCAAATAAAAGCCTCAGAGGAACCAACTGTGCCTATATGCACATTTGTCAAAGCTGCCGCAGCCTTCACAAGCCTGCTCTGTATTCCATCATCGGTATAATAAGATTTAGGTTCGCCGAGTACTTGACCGTACTCGCAACCAAGAGCGGTTAAATCAACATCAACAGCTACAACCTCTTTGGGAATAACTATATCCAAAATTTTTTGCTCTGTTTGCAAACCACCCGCGGTACCGACGTTTATTATTTCATTCGGTTTAAATTCTTTTGCTATTAAAGCGGTATTTAATGCTGTGTTTGTTCTGCCCACTCCAGATAATGCAAGGATAAATTTAATTTCGTTATGCTCAAAAATATACACAGGCATTCCATAAAGCTCGGTTTTGCTTGGGTTTGCAGAAGCGAATAATTCAAGAACGGCATCTAATTCTTGCTGCATAGCGGTTAAAACGGCAATGGTTTTCATTTGCAGCACCTAAACCCTACGAATGGATATTCGTTTTGCGGGTAAAAGCTATATGATGTTTCTGTGCAGGAACTTTTGTTTTGCGTGTTCCACGCACCGCCCGCAACCAAAAACAAACCTTCTCGCTGTGCGGGCGTGCTTGTCCATTCCCAAACATTACCGCTCATATCGTACATACCATGCCAACTGCGGCAATGCTCTTTAAAACCAGAACGACCAGGCTCTTTGGCGGATTTTAAATCTGTTGCGCATTTTGTTTGGTTATAGGTGCTTCCATAAGGATAACGGGAATTTGAATTGCCTTTGCAAGCGGCTTGCCATTCGTCTATGGAACACAATCTTTTTCCAACACTCACGCAGAAACGGCTTGCCGCATCTTGGCTAACCATATTGTGCGGTTTTTCGCCGTGCTTGTTTGGAAACTCATAAGCATCCACGCAAACGGTTTTTCCCTTAACCGGAACGGGATAGGAATTTTCTGCGCAAGAGTTATCGCTTGCCATATCATAAGCGGCAAGTTCCCAACTGCTCGCATTTTTGGCAGAATCTATTGCTCTAAAATAAACATTGCCTGTTTTATTATAATTTTCAATTTTGCCACCCTTAATGGCATTCAAAGAATCTCCTGCGGAAATTTCCGTTTCGCATTTGGGTTCACCACATTCAACACGCAAATTCACTGGTTTATAATAACGCCCAGCGGGCGGCAAAATAGAAGGCGTTGGAGGAATGGAATCGTTTGAACTGCTAGAACTTTCAGGTGGAGGTACTTGCTCTACTTTTTCGTCTTGAACAATTTTACGCTGATACTTTTTAGGTATAGTAGAATCCCCACTAGCCGAATCCGCTCTCCTGATGGAATCTGCCTTGATTATTGAATCGGCTATTCTTTGAGCTTTTTCTATTGCAAATAACAACTGCTGCTGTTTTTGTTCTTCCAATAGAGTTTCGTTTCTCTTTTTTATTTCACATTGAAATATTGAAAACAAAAACAATAACAAAAATAATATTATGAGCAAAGCTATAAAACGGCGGTGGTCTTTTTTCTTTTCCTCTTCTTGATTTTCTTTTTCAGTCTTCATATAGTTCTTTCCAGTGGCGTTTTATTTCTTCTTCCAATTCTCTTTTGCTCTGCCTTGTGCGAAAGCTATCGCGATAAGCTATGGATATATAGCCTGTTTCTTCAGATACAACTATCACGAAAGCATCTGTTTCCAAAGCAAGGGCTTTAGCCGCTCTGTGCCGCATACCGCCAGATTGCTCGGCAGCAGCAGTTCCGGTTGGCATAGGTAGCACGCAACCTGCTGCTATAATTTTATTTCCCAAAACTATCACCGCGCCATCGTGCAAGGCGGTTCCGGGATAAAAAATTGAACATAAAAGTTTTTTTGAAAAATCGCCATTTATCACTTCGCCCGAGTCAACATAAGATTTTAAACCAACCCTTTTTTCCAAAACAATCAACGCACCATATCCTTTTCTTTGCAATTCCAAAACGGAATCCACTATTTTTTCAGTTATATCGTCTAAGCCGCTGCGTTTGAAAAATAAGGTTCTGAATTTGAAAACATTGGCTATTTGCCCTATTCTCGTAAGCATACCTCTAATTTCTGGCTGAAACACTATAACTATTGCTACCACACCCAAGGCACTCAAACTACCTATTAACCAAGTTAATCCACGCAAATCAAAAAGCTGGGACAAAAACCAAATTGCCGTAATCAAAACTACGCCAAAAAACATTTGAACGGCACGGGTTCCCTTGAAAAGCAAGAAAAAACAATATACCGCAACCGATATGAAAAATATGTCCACAAAATCTGAAAAGCGGACATCTATTATGCCAAACAGCTTAAAATTCAAAATTTCATTGAACACGTCTCCTCCACACCCACAGAGTAGCTCCGCTTAAAATCATAACGGAACATAGCACTTGCCCTCGACTCATGCTTAAAAAATTCAAACCGATATGGGCATCTGGTTCTCTGAAAAACTCTATAAAAAATCTTGCAGTGCCATAACCAATTAAGTAAAGTGCCATAGCATGGTCTCTCAATTTTGGGTAAATTCTCCACAAGGCATAGAGAATTCCAAACAGAATAAAACCTTCAAAACACATCTCATAAATTTGGCTGGGATGCCTTAAAACAGGTGGACGCTCCGGCGCAAGAGGAAATAACATTCCTATTCCAGATTCTGTGACCCTGCCATAAAGCTCGCCATTTATAAAGTTCCCCAGACGCCCAAAGGTATAAACCAAAGGCACAACTAAGAAAATTGTATTCACGGTTTTCCAATAGTCCAGTTTTTGCTGTTTTATGGCATAAGAAGCTGCCAAAAAAGAACCTATAAGCCCACCGTGATAGCTCATTCCAGAAATTCCTGTAAAATGAAAACCTCCGTTAAAACTAAATGGCATTATAATTTCGGAAATATGGTTTATGTAATAGCCAAAATTATAGAAAAACACGTATCCAAACCTAGCACCGAGCAAAACGCCCGCTATTAGCCAAGTCACAACGGTTTCCAGTTGTTCCCTTTTCATCTGCTGGATTTTATATTTAGTTGTGAAGTGCCAAATTAAGTGATAGCCAAAAAAGAAAGCAAATAAGTACATCAACCCATACCATCTAATTGGGAAATTCAGAATGGTAATAGCCGTTGGGTCTAAATGCAGAGGGATTGTGTTCCACCAAGAATACATGAAAGTAATTTAGCAAATTTTTAGGATTGATATGGATTTGCCAAATAGTTTGCTTTTTGAATACGGGAAGGGGGAATTTGGTCTATTAGCTTTGCTAAGGGGGTTATGGGCAAGAATTCGTGGGTTTCGGGTTTGATTTCAAATTGCTTTAGGGTTTCGCTTTCTGCATTTCCAACATAATAAAAATTTGCCCTAGCGTGTAAAATTATCTCTTTGCCATGCGATATAGCTAGTGCCTTTAATGTGGAAATTCCGTGCAGAGTTCTTTTGCCGCTAAAACACAGACCCTCGCAAAAGGCAATTCCAGCACGAATACCAGTGAAGCTACCTGGGCCAAGTAGCACCAGAACTCGCTTTATATGCTGGGTTTCAAAATTATTTTCTGAAAGCAATTTGTCTAGCAAAGGTTTTAATTCATCGCCTTTTGCATTATGCTGGCAAAGTTCATAACTAGCATCCTTTGAGTAAAGCCCCAAATTAACGCCCTTGCGGGAAGAGTCAACAACCAAATCCATAATCTAAGTTTTCTCCAGCAGCACTTTCTGCGCTGGATATGCCATAATTATATTTCTTTCGGCAAAGACATCTAGTATGGCTAAATTTATTTTTTCTTGAATATCCATATACTTCGTGCGGAGTACATCAAACGCAAACTCATATTCCACCGCTCCCGCGGAAAAGCTTTTTAAATGCCCTCGTTTAAAACTAACATCGCTTTGCTTTTCTATAATGCCTTTTACTATGGCTACTATTTCTTTCAAATTTTCTTTTGATGTTTGGTTGCTTACGCTAATTCCAAATATTATGCGCCTATTCTTATACTCTCTGAAATTGGTAACTTGACCTTCTAGCAAACTGCTATTTGAAACAATAATCCGCTCGTCTGTTCCTGTGTCAGGGTTTATTATAGTTGTTTTTATGCCTATTTTTTCCACTATACCAGTAATTGTACCGAAGCTTATCCAGTCTTTCTCTTCAAAGGGTTTGTTTATTTTTATTAAAACGTAGGTGAATAAATCTCCAAGCACTTTTTGAGCTGCAAAAGCTATTGCAAGGCCACCGATGCCAAGCCCAGCTAGGAGCGAAACAACTTTCACGCCCAAACTATCTAAGGTTAAAAGCAGAATTATAATAAAAACAAGGAATTTGCCAATTTTCATAAAAATCAAAATTGGTTTGCTAGGATTGTTTGACAATTCCGATGGTAGCATTTTACTTATTCTTTTATTTATTCTTTTAAAAATAAAATCTAACACAGAATAAACCACCATAGTCACTATTATAGCCCAAGCCAACCTCCCAAAGGTGGTATTCATTATTTCATTGTAATAAGTCAGCAATTTGTCCATAAGAGGAATGTAGAAAATCAGCTTTTTACTACATTTATTGCAATGAGCAAAATTTTAATTATTATTCTTTTCATTTTTTCCGTAGCTTTTGCAAAGTATCCCTATATTGGTGAAACTTTGGATTATGAGATAAGCTGGGCATTTATCACAGCTGGCAATGCTAGGTTGCTCATCAGAGAAACAAAAAACGAAAACGAATTGGAAATAATTTCAAGAGCTTGGCATAGCAGTTCCTTTAAAATACTCTCTGTTGATGATACAATGAGTGCCACAGCCACAGCAGATAGCCTGCTGCCTAAGGTTTTTACGCAAAAAATACGCGAGGGCGGATATAAAAGAAATGCACAAATTGTTTATGATTTTAAAGCAAAAAAAGCCACGGTAAAAGACACGGCATTTAACAAAGAAATTTTCAAACACGGAATAGATACGGCAATCACGCTAAATGGCGGTGAGAGGTGCATACTCTCTGCTTTTTACCTTGCCCGTACCCTAGACCTGAAGCCCGGTGATACCGCCTATTTTGATGCAATTAGTGGCGTAAAAAAGTATAAACTCAAAGTGATATGCCACAGAAAAGAGACAATAAACACCGCCTTGGGCAAAAAGGATTGCTTAGTGATAGAGCCTGTGATACAAGGTGATGGTTTATTCAAAGCCAAAGGCAAGCTCACAATTTGGCTAACAGACGATGCAGAGCGGC
>CAZIMU010000104.1:0-6662 GCA_964540355.1 uncultured Fibrobacteraceae bacterium
CGGCAAAACGAAGTTATTTCAAATAATGTGTAACCATATGTATAAAATACTCGCTTAATAATGTTATTTTTAAAAATTTCTCTCTTATCAAAAGCCGTATAATGCTCTTTTATCATTTTCCTTATTTTTTTTCGTTCATCTGCTTGCAATTTTGAACCCACGCGAAACAAAAATACTCGTCTCACTATAATTTCTTCCATTCTATATTGAGACACGAGCAATTTTTCATAGCTGTCATTCCCAAAGCACTGGGAGAATAAATTTTCCAGCATTTTATCCGTAATCAAGGTTTCAAAAAACTTGGCTGATATTTTCTTTGTTATTGAAGCACTGTGCTGCCTATAATGATAAATTACATCTTCAAATGCAACTGTTTTTGCTTTTATCAACATTTCTCTGGTATCGTATTCATCTACATTCATATAGTTTATTTCACTATTGAATGTTGAACAAGTATCTAATAGTTCTTTTTTTATAATACCGATTGCTCCTATTATCCATTTTGGAACAGTGAGCATCACGGCTTCTTTTCCGTTTAATATTTTTTTCATATCAAAATTTTGAGCTGGAATAAAGTTAAAATTCTCAGGATTTTCTTCATCAAAAAGTTTCATTCTCAAATATACAATATCGGCTTTTGTTTCTATAGTTCTGGCATAAAGTTTTTCCAGCACATCATTGTCTATAAAATCATCGGCATCTACAGTGACAACCCATTTTGCTTTTGCATGAGATATAGCCCTGTCTCTTGGGATTTTTGCCGAGCCGCTGTTAGAAATTGAATAGCACGAAAAACGTTTATCATCAGTTGCAAATTTTTCAATTATCGCAAGCGTATTATCTGTGGAACCGTCATTTACAATTATACATTCCCAGTCTTTAAATGTTTGGTTTAAAATGCTGTTCAAACATTCTTCAATATATTTCTCCGCATTATATGCTGGAATAACAATTGATACGAGCGGAGTATTCATTTATTTCTAATTTAGCGAACCGTGTTTTCTGAACAAGTGTTTGTAAAAAGTTCCAAAGCCTCTCGCTAAACGCTTGCGTTCTTCTCTATCAAAAAGAGCTAATTTAATTTGTTTAACTAAATACTTTGGGCGCAAATAAAATTCCCTGCGGGCACGGTCGCAAAAATCAACCAAATCTTGAGGAGAGAGCCCTGGGCGGCTGATGGTTGTACGGTGATAGCCGTCTTTATCCAACCATTGACCGTAATCATTGCTGGTTAAGGCACCGCTTTTCAATGCTTCTTTATAGGCGGTGGTTCCGGGGTATGCCATAATGGGGTAAAATTGCGCGGTATTTGGGGAGAGTTTTTTTGCGTATTTTAAGGTGTCTTTCAAAGTTTCTTTTGTGTCGCCTTCGTTGCCAACCATAAAGCAACCGTGAACAAAAATTCCTGCCTTTTTTGCATTCTGCATAAATGGCATTGCCTCGCTTTGCTTTAAGCCTTTTCTAACGCTGTTCAAAACATTTGCGCTTGCAGATTCAAAACCAACGCACATTTCGCGGCAACCAGCTTGTTTCATCAACAAAAGCAAATCGGCTGGAACATCTGCTCTTGCATTGCAACTCCAAACTATATTTAATTTTCTGTTCAAAATTTCTGTGCATATAGCCTTTACATTTTCTTTATCTGCTGTAAAAGTATCGTCTTCAAAAAACACCTCTCCCAAATCGCTGAAGTTTTCTCTTATATATTCAAGTTCGTCAACAACATCTTTTGGTTCCCGTTTGCGATAAGTGTGGCCGTTCATAGTTTGCGGCAAAACGCAATATGTGCAACGGTAAGGGCAACCCCTGCCAGCCAAAATAACCACAAGTGGATTTAAATTTGCACCGTAAAAATATTTTTTGTAACAGGAATAAAGATGCTTGTGATAAACTTTGCTAACCCAAGGAAGCTCGGTTAAATTCTGAATTTTTTGCGTTTCGGGTTGAAAATCTATTGTTCCATCTTCATACCGCCAGGCAAGTCCGGCAATTTCAGATATTTTTTTTACTCCGTCTCCGCGCAAGTATCTTATCAGATTTCTTATGGTGTAATCTGCTTCGCCTATTATGCAAAAATCAAGCGAGCTTTCCAAACTCATAGTTTCCAAAGGTTCTGCGCTTGCATGGGTTCCCATAAGGGCAACTGGTTTTTGCAAATTTTCCTTAACTGCTCGTACAAATTGCAAATCGTTTATTATGCTTGGGGTTGACGTTTCGCAAACAACAAAATCTGCTTCGAATTCTTTTATTTTTTTCAATGTCTCTTCTTTATTCAAATCCATAGCTGGAGCATCCAGCAATAAAACTTCGTTGCCATCGGCTTCTGCAACCCCTGCCGCATAAGAGAGAAACATAGGCCAGTAAAGCGTTCCAGATTTAGCAACGCCCGGACTGCGAGACTCCCTGCTGAATTTGGGGAAATATGGTGGATTTATAAATGCAACTTTCACGGAAAAGTAATTTAGTAAATTCCTTTCCTCAATTTATAATACAAACTCCCTCTGCTGATTCCGAGTTTTTTTGCTGCCCTAGCTTTGTTTCCTTCGCAACGCTCTATTTCTTTGCTAATCTCGCATAAATTCGGTTTGTATTGAGGCGGCGGCGGTTCATTCAAGTTAAAACTGCATTGCTCCGATTCTGATTTTAGCAAAAATTCAAGGGAATAACCGTGGTTTTTAAAAAGGGCATAGCGTTCCAAAACATTTTTCAACTGCCTTATATTGCCGGGCCACGAATAATTTTGCAAAACTTTTAAATTATGCTCGCTCAAAGGCTCATCACCTTTCCAAAGAGATTCCGCGATGCTTCGCAAGTCGGTCCGTTCCCTCAAAGGCGGAATATTTATGGTTAAAGAAGCCAATCTAAAATATAAATCTTGCCTAAAAAGCCCTTTTTCCAAAAGAGATGGCAAATTTCTGTGAGTTGCGCAAACAAGCCTAAAATCCACCTTTATCTCCTTTTGGCTGCCAACAGGCATAACAATTTTTTCTTGCAAAGTGCGCAAAAGAGTTTTTTGAATGTCTGGGGAGAGTTCTGCCACCTCGTCTAAAAAAAGAGTGCCGCCGCTGGCTGCTCTAACAAAACCCACCCTATCGCTGTTTGCACCGGTAAAAGCGCCTTTAACGTGCCCGCAAAAAAGAGACTCGGCAATTCCCGCCGAAATAGCTCCGCAATTAACCGCAACAAAAGCCTTGCCACCCCTTTTGCCAAGAGCGTGCAACTCTCTTGCCGCGAGTTCCTTGCCCGTGCCAGATTCGCCCGTGAGCAAAACGGGTAAATCGGAGGCTGAAGCTATTTGCAACATTTTTTTAAAATTCAAATTTTCTTTCATCATTAATTAGACGTAAAAAAAGGCAAAAAAACTCCTAAAATCGTAAAAAATGTGGTTTTATACGGTTTTGGCATATAAATGTAGCCTTTATCCTGCCCTTTTGTTCAGTATTTTTGTATATTTTCCTTATGAAAAAAGTCACAACTCGCCAGCACGCCATATACAACTATATAAAGGAGTTTATCTTATTGAATAAATTTCCCCCCACCATTCGCGAAATAGGCGAAAAATTTGGCATAAAAAGCACCAATGGGGTTAGAGAAGCCTTGATTTCCCTTGAAAAAAAGGGCTTGATAAAAAAACTTTCCCGCCAGGCTCGTAGCATAGAACTTTTGCAAAGCGCACCTTCCATTGCCACTGCCGTTCACGTGCATCTTATTGGGCGAATAGCCGCAGGTACCCCCATTTTGGCAGAAGAGAACATAGAAGATACCCTAGCCATAGATAAAGCCTTGCTTCCTCGCAGCAGCCAGATTTTTGCCCTTAGAGTACAAGGGGATTCCATGAATGGAGATGGAATTTTAAGCGGAGATTTAGCAATCATTCGTATGCAAAAGAATGCGGAACGTGGGCAAATAATAGCCGCTATAGTAGATGGAGATACCACGTTAAAGCACTACTACCCCGCAGAAAACAGAATTGAGCTTAGGGCTTCAAACCAGGCATACTCGCCAATAATCATCGGTGAGGGCGAAAGTTTCTCCATTGCGGGAATTTTAGCCGGCGTTATACGCAAGTGTTAATCAGCGTTTACTATATTATTCCCCAAATGTACTTTATAAACAAGAGGTTATTATGAGTTTTTTAGATGTATTTAAGCCAAAATGGCAGAGTTCGGATTTAACTGTTCGCAAGCAGGCTGTTCAAAGTTTGAGTGCTACGGATTTAGATGCTCTTTTATACATAGCTACTAATGAAGGTGATGCAAATCTAAGAAAATTAGCGATTCAAAAAATATCTTCGCCCGAACATTTGAATAAATTGCTGGAAACCGAACAGGATTCCTCTGTTAGAGGCGCAATAAAAGAAGTATTGAAAAAATCCTTTTTTAAAACAGTAAAAAACCACGTTGGCAAGCCGAGCGTGCAAATTCGCAAAATATTGGAAGAATTGCCACCAAAAGATAAGGAAGAACTCTTAACAGTAGCAAAATCTGTGGAAGTTCGCTTGGAATTGATAAGCGATTGCACAAAGCAGGGAGTGCTTGCTCAGGTTGCAAAAAGCGATGCCCAAGAGGAAGTTGCTCTTGCGGCTCTTGCCAAAGTTGAAAGGGAAAACCTGCTTGAAGAAATTAAAAGCGATGCAGTTTGCGGTGCAGCGCGAACAAAGGCAAAAGAAATGCTCTCGGCAATTCAGGTTACCAAAACAGATCCAGTAAAAGACCAAGCAGATTTGCTCTCGCAAAAACAAAAAGCATTGCTGTCTCATGCAACAAGGCTCTTGGAAAATAAAAATCCGCTTGCCGTGGATTCCGAAATGCAACGCCTTTTCCAAGAAGCGCAAAATTTGAGCAAGGAAGCCTCCACGCTAGGCTCACCGCAAAACGAAGAATTGAATTCGGTGTTCCAAAAGCACAAAGAAAGCGTTTTGGCAGAAAAAGCCCACCTTGCCGAAGAAAAAGCGAAACAAGAAGCAAAATTAAAAGAAGAGGAAAATAAAAAGCAAGCACAAGCACAAGCTCAAACACAAACTCAGCACATACAAGAACAAACAGCAGAAACGCCAGATTTAACCTTTAAAAGCGCAGAAGAAAAAGCTGCCGAAGCTAAAGAAGACAAATTGAGCGAAGAGGAATACCATGCAAAACTGCCGCTTTTGCAAACCATAATAGAAAAAATAAACGCTTTAGACGAAAATGGGGATTTTAACGAAATTTCCCAAAGTGTGAGGCAGGCTTTCTATGAATGGAAAGAAATTGTTGGCGAAAAGAAATCCCAGTTCAAAAATATTTACAAGGAATTCAGAACCGCAACAAGCCGCTTTCAGAATTTGCAGGAATGGGCTTCTTGGCACGCCGAGCAAATAAGGGAGCAATTGATAAAAGAGATTGAGGAGCTTGCAAATATGCCTGTTGTTTTGGAAAACAGAACCAAAGCTTTTGCAATGCTTGAGCAATGGAAAGCAGCTGGTTATATGCCAGCACCAAAAATTCAGGAACTGTGGCCCCGTTTCAAAACAGGGCTAGACAAAGTTATGGATTCTGTTTTGCCCTTGCTAAAAGAGCAAGAAAAGGGGCAAGAAGAAAACCTAAAAACAAAAGAAGAAATATGCGCCAAAATAGAAGAGCTTGCGGGAGCAGCAGGAGAATGGGCAGAACAGCTCAAAAAAATTCAGGAATTGCAGGCAAAGTGGAAAAACACCGGCTTTGTTCCAAAAGTTCAAAACCACGCAATTTGGGAACGCTACCAAGCCGCGATAAATTCTTTCTTCAAAAAACAAGAAGCCTACAAAAAACGCATTGACGAGCAAATAGGCGAGAGAATTGCCGCAAGAGAAAAGCTTTGCGAAGAAGCCGAAACCCTTGCAAAATCAACAGACTGGAGAAACACTCCAAAGGCGTTCACAAAACTCAGCGCAGACTGGAAAAACGCAGGTTCTGTTCCCTCTGAGCAATACGAAAAATTATTGCAAAGATTCAAAGCCGCAAGTGATTTTTTCTTTGAAAAAAGAAATGCCCACTTTGATAGTGCCAGAAAAGTTAGGGAAGATATATGCGCCAAAATAGAGAGCTTTGTTTTTGATGCCACCAGCGCAGAATCTTTAGCGGAGTGGAAGGCAATAGAAGAAGAATGGAAGGCTCTTGAAAACAACGGATATTCAAAAGAACTTTACGAAAGATTTTACACAGCATCTGACCGTATATGGGAAACAGCTTCTAAAAGCAAGCCGGAAATAGCAAAAGAACTGGACAAAAACTGGGAAATAAAGCACGGTTTAATGGAGAGGTTGAAATCCATTCTGGAACAAGAGAACTTTAAATTTAAAACCTTGCAAATAGTTCGTGAGTTGCAAACTGAATGGGAAAAAGCAGGGCGTTGCGGAGTGGCAGAGGCAGAAATTTCCACTAAGTTTTCTGAGCTGATTCAAAAATTCTTTTCCATTTACAACGACCAAAAAGAAATCAGAGGCAATTTAGACAAAATAAATGCGCAGAAAAAAGAAGATTTGTGCAAGCAGGCAGAGGAGCTACTCGCGAAAGCTAAAAACAAAACGCTCACCCGTGCCGAAGTTGTTTCTGAAACTTCTTCACTTAGAGCAGCCTGGAGAGACTCTGGGAATGTTTCAATGCACTTGGCAAAAATTTTGTGGAAACGTTTTAACGGTGCCTGCA
>CAZIMU010000105.1:0-6621 GCA_964540355.1 uncultured Fibrobacteraceae bacterium
TACTCCAACTTGGACTATGCCTTTTTTGCCCGAAATCAGACATTTTGCAGATTTTTCTCCTCGTTGCCTAAAAAAATGTTATATTTATACCATAATTATGGTTATTGTCCCCCCCTATTATGTCATGGAACTGTTGCATATATGCCACTCGAAATGGGATGGAGTTTCCACAGCAAACAAGGAGTTAATTTATGAAAAATTGCTTTAAAGCATTAGCTTTTGCTTTTCTTTGCATTTTCAGTGTCAACACAGCTTTTGCGCAATGCACAGCATCTTTGTTTGCTGGTGGCAATGGCACGGAGGGGAATCCTTATCAGATTAGCACTGCGGAGCAGTTGCAGAATTTGAATAAGTGTTTGGGAAGTCGTTATCAATATAACCATTATGTTTTGAATAATGATATTAATTTGACTTCGTATTTACAGGGAGCGGGGAATAATGGTGGAGCTGGGTGGGAGCCGATAGGGAAGTTCGACAACTATAATAGTTTCCGTGGCAGATTCAATGGAAATGGCTATAAGGTATCTGGGCTTTGGATAAACAGGCCTATTGAGCACCATGTCGGTCTGTTCGGTTGTTTCGAGCCTGAAGCAATTAAGCTTGAAGGAGATATAAGAAATATAGGCGTTGAGATTGACAATGTCAAGGGCGGGGTCATAGGCAACGGCGCTGTCGGCGGCTTGGTGGGATCTTACAGCCTCGGCACAATCAGCAATAGCTATGCCATAGGTAATGTGTCGGGAAACGGCGACGTCGGCGGCTTAGTGGGGGAAAACTCCGGGGGTACAATCAGCAATAGCTACGCCATAGGTAGCGTGTCGGGAAACGAAGGCGGCGGCTTGGTGGGGAAAGGCTGTACAATCAGTAATAGCTACGCTACGGGGAACGTGTCGGGCGGCTACCATGTCGGCGGTTTAGTGGGGGCGGTGGGAGAACCCAGGTTAGGGTGCACAATCAGCAGCAGTTACGCCGCGGGAAACGTGTCGGGAGACAGAGATGTTGGTGGTTTGGTTGGGTACAACGACGGCGGTACAATCAGCAATAGCTACGCTACGGGGAGCGTGTCGGGAAGCATATCGGTCGGCGGCTTGGTGGGCAGCGCCGGGGGCACAATCAGCAATTGTTACGCCACGGGAAACGTGTCGGGAGACGACGGTGTTGGCGGCTTGGTCGGCAACGGGGGCGCAATCAGCAATAGCTACGCCACGGGGAACGTATCGATAAGCGGCTATGTTGTCGGCGGCTCTGTCGGCGGCTTGGCTGGCGGCTTGGTCGACAACGGGGGCACAATCAGCAATAGCTACGCCACGGGCAATGTCACTGGCATGGGAAACAGCATGGTCGGCGGCTTGGTGGGGTATAACCACCGAGGTACAGTCAGCAATAGCTACGCCATGGGTAATGTTACTGGCATGGGAAGCGGCCCTGTCGGCGGCTTGGTGGGGTATAACGGCGGCACAGTCAGCAATAGCTACGCCACGGGCAATATCACTGGTAACGGCGGTGGTTTGGTGGAGATAAACTATGGCACAGTCAGCGGCAGCTACTACGACAAGGAAACCACGGGCAGAACAATAGGCAATGGAATAGGCAAAACCACAGCCGAAATGAAAACCAAAAGCACTTACGAAGGTTGGGATTTTGAAAACACCTGGGCTATGCTAAACAATAGTTATCCTGTTTTAAAATGGCAGTTGATAGGCAAAACCGTTTTAGTAGGTGCGGTTGTCTCTTCCATCCAATCTCAACCATACACAGGTTCAGCAATAAAACCTGACTTTACCGTGAAACTTGGCGAAACCGTACTCATAAAAAACACCGATTACATAGTTTTATATTCCAACAGCAGAGATGCTGGAACCGCGAAAATCACAATCATAGGCAAAGGGAATTACATTGGTTCAACAGAAGGAAATTTCACAATAACCACAAAACCCGTAACAATCACAGCATTGGTAAACAACAAAGTGTACGACGGTAACACGACTGCTACCATTGCAACAACAACAATCAACGGGAAAATTGAAGGCGATGCAGTAACCGTTAGCAATGGCACAGCTTCATTTGAAAACGCAAGTGTCGGAACTGGCAAAACAGTAACATTCAGCGGTTTTTCTCTCAGCGGCACAGATGCAAATAACTACACGCTTTCTGCGCAACCAGCAAGCGTCACCGCAAACATCACCGCCCAACCAACTCCAACACCACCTCCGCCTTCAATTGTTGAGGTGGACAAATGCGGGACTAGCACTATAAACTATGATAAGCAATTCTGCTATAATGACAAAGTTTATTCCCTATGTGGCGGCAGTTCGTATGACCCCGACACGGAAAAATGCCAAAGCGGAGCAGTGGTTTCCAAAACAACTCCTATTCTTCCACAAAGCGCAAGCGTAGGCAACATATTAGTCCACACAACCACCAACGCCATCTTGCTTTCAAACCTGCCATCTAACGCAAAGGTTGAAGTGTACAACATCCAAGGCAAACTCGTATTCACATCGGGAAAATCCTCTAATCGGGAGAATCGGGGTTCAGACAATTTGAAAATCGGGGTTCAGACAAATGGAATGTATATTGTGAAAGTAGGCACACGAACCATGCGAGTAGCTGTGAGGTAGTTACAGTAATCCATTATGCGAAGAAATATGAATGTTTATTGTTTCTATTAGTTTATCTTCGCTTTTTTCAATTTCTTTTTTAAATTCATTTAATTCGCCAGAATTTTGTGGAATTTTCAAGCCAAATTCAACGACTTGGTTATTGCTAGCTTCAGGAACAATTACTCTGGCTCTACGATAAAAATATTTTTCATCCGTAGCTTCATCATATCGCTTAGGGTCTTTGTCATAAGGAAAAATAATATATCCTCTATTACAAGAATAGCGAAACATATATGTGATAATTTGAAAATAATCCTCTCTATTATCTTTTGTATCAATATGTTTATATTTTGCATCACCGATAAATTCTGCGATATTTTTAGATTTTGTTTTTATGAAATCAGGAATTATTCCTTGATTCTTGCCAATATCATCTTTTTCAAATAGCTTGTCGGTTGTGGTTCTATGCTCTATTCTGTTTTTTCTCAGAATAGTTGCTACATATTCTTCCCATAACCACGCACCGTCAAAAAGCAACCCGTGAATTTTGTCTTTTGCTCCAAAGTTTGTTTTTTCTCTGCGCAAAATTTGCAAACAAAGTTTTTGCAAATCTCTGTATTTTGTAAAAAATGGATGGTTGATGAGTTTCAAATTTTCTTTTATCACTTTTTGCAATTCATTCTTTTTGTATGTTGGTGTTGCATATTCTATTTGCAAAATATTTGCCCTAGTTTCCGCATTGTTTGTTAAAAACCGTTGCAAATCTCTAGAAGTTCTCAAATGTTCTATGGTATGCCTTATCAATTGAGTGACGGAGTTGTTGTAACTGTGTTCTCTGGTTGTATATGCAATTTTTCCAACAAAAGGAATGTTGATTTTGAGGTGACGGTTTATGTCTATAACGCCTTTTACATTTGCATCGTTATACTGATTTCGTTTGTACTGTTTATATAATCCTTGTGAAAGTGCTTCTTGCAAATAAGATGGAAATAGGTAAGGCAAAAAATCGTGTATATCTTCTGTGCCTCTTGAAAAATTTAAATTTACAATATTTATTCCAAACACTTTGGATAGCATGTAATGAAGAAAAAAATCATTGTTTTGTGGGTAAAATCTAGATGAAATCGAGAGTTTGGTTTCGTTATATCCTATAAAACCCATTATATTATTTGTGATTAGTTCATCTTTTTTCTCGTTAATTTCAAAAATTTTGTTGTTGCTTTTAATACCAAGTTCCCATTTTTTTGGGAAAATGAGTAAATCGCTATTTTTTTCAATATCAAAATCGCATATACTAGCAATATGAGAGAGATTTTCTCTGTCTTGCTCGGTTTCTACTATTGACGATAATGCTTTTTTAGTGTTATCCGTTGTTCTCATCTGATTTCTTCGTTTTGAGGTCGTAAGCATTTTTTAAATCATTTTCTTTGTCTTTTGCATCGGACATTCCTCGCAAGTATTCCCTTATTAAAGGTTTTAGATGGTATTCCCATAGTTTCTCATAATTGCCATTATAGTCTTTCAATTTTAAGAAATACGCTGCACCGATATGATATGAGGAATTTAAGCCTTCAATTTTTTCAATTGCATCATTTAAACTCTCCATTCTTGTTTTTGCATCTTTATCCAAATTCATATTTTTAGCACTTTCCTTTGCAGTAATTTCTTCCCAAGTGAATCTACGTCTCATTGCAAAATCAAAACTTTCTACACTTCGGTCTATATCGTTCATCGTTCCAAGTATGTAAACATTTTCGGGGATGTAAAATTCTTCATCGCCATCATCGTGCATATTGGAATATTGCGTTTTTACTGTTCCCTTTTTTCCTCTATAACCTGGATCTATTGAGAAAAACAATTCACCGAAAATTTTGGAAATTTCACCGCGATTTATTTCATCTATTATGAAGATATATTTCTTTTGCTCATTTTCTGATATATCGTTAGTACCTTCCGAATATTCTTTAAGACCAAATTTTTCTTTCAAATGTTTTACAATTGCTTTTCTATAAGAATCACGTCCGCCCTTAGAAACACCTAGTAATCCTTGGTATACTTTGTAGCATTGTTCTTTGCTAAAAGCAGGAGTTCTAAGGTCAATTGACATATTTTTTACCCTGTCGTTACCATCAGGTCGTAGTTTCATGTCAGCACCATTTAATGTTTTTGCTTCGGTGTAAGCCTCATTTTTTTCATCTTTTTCTTCAATTTTCGCAATGAATTTATCCCAGGCTTCTTCAAAATTATCAACGCCGCCGCTTAGTTCAAATTCGGCTTTCTTTGCCTTTTCGCAAAATTCTTTAAATATCCCAGGTTTAAGTTCAAATCCTATTTCTTTTGAATTCTCATCTTTTTTCATAGGTCTCAACCCTTCAACGAAATCTGTGTAATCGTAAGAGGGATGAAATTGAACAAATTTACATTGTTCATCGAATTGCTTCCTTTCTTCTGTCGAAAGTTTTTCATAATCATCTGAAGACTGCTCTCCTTCAAATATCATCTGCATAGCAATTTGTTTTGCTAAATAGGTTTTTCCTGTGCCTGGTGCGCCTGTGAGGATGAGATTTTTGGATTGTTCAAGTAATTCCATAAGATTTTCTACAAAATCTTGTCCCGTTTGAGTAGGTGTTTCCATTTTTTCTTCTCCTTCTAAGAATTTTATTATATCCTGTTTGGTTAAATTAATAAACCGTTCCATAGTATCGCAAACGTCTTCTTTATTTGAATTCGGTTCTAATTGAATTTTTAATGTTAAATGATGTTGATTTATACGTCCTTGATTCAAAATTAATTCTCGACCATTTATCTTCTCTTTGGTAAACCTTTTCAAAAATTCGTAAAATGCTTGAGTATTAGAAGCTTCTCTGATTCTTCTTTCAAAAAGAATATTTATGCTTTGAAGTTTATTTTGATTATCGAAATTAAAACTGAAAACATAGCAAGTTCGCGGATCCCAACGTTCGAATGGATATTTGTCAGACAGCTTAATAACGGCTTGCTTATCAGGTCTTTCACGAAATATTCCAGAACGAATTTTTCCATGTCTTAGAATTGCAATTTGCATTTCTTCTTGGTGTTGATGATCCCACATTTCTACAATATCTTCTATTTCCATAAACTCTTCCATAGGGACAAAACCAGAACAGACATCAGAATCGCCCTAAAAATTCCAACATCCGTAAGCCGTATCCACAGGCTACGTAACAAATATAGAAAAGTTTTCTATATTACCCCTACCCTTTCAAGGTAACCTTGTGAAAATCAAGGACAGTCCCGCTACTGTTAAAGTCAGAAAACTTGCTTGGGTGCAAAGCTCCATAAGGTGCTTTGCAACAATGTTCCGAGGTAGAATATGACAATACCACAAAAACTGGATTTGCGTTTTGGCGTAATTGCCACAATGATTTTCTTGGCGGCACTCAGCCGTCTTATCCCACATCCACATAACTTTTCGCCCATAGGCGGAATGGCTCTTTTTGGAGCGGCTTATTTCACTAAGCGACAATGGGCATTCATTGTGCCTTTGGTATCTATGTGGATAAGCGACCTAGCTCTGAACAATATAGTGTATAGAGAATATTTTGACCACTTTGTTTGGTTCTATAGCGGTTCTCTGTTCACTTATGGTGCTTTCGCGTTAATAGTATTGCTTGGAATGTTCGCTTTGAAAAAAGTGCATATCTACAACTTAACGCTTTCGGCTTTGGGAGCTTCGGTAATATTTTTTATAGTGTCTAACTTTGGCGTGTGGTTTTCTGGAATTATGTACCCAAAAGATTTGAGCAGTCTTGCAGCTTGCTATGTTGCGGGAATACCGTTTTTCCAAAATACACTTCTCGGCGATTTGTTCTACAGCGCGGTGTTGTTTGGAACTTTTGAGTTGAGTGTTAGGAAATTTAATTTAACTCCAATGGCAAATTAGCAACAATAATATTTTCTTTTAATTTATATTGAGATTTAACTGGAGCAACTATGTAAATCTTGTCTGCTTTGATGTCTTCTATGGCGGAGTAATTTC
>CAZIMU010000106.1:0-6611 GCA_964540355.1 uncultured Fibrobacteraceae bacterium
AAATATAATTTATTTCTAACAAAAAAACAATGGGTTAATCGGCATTTACTATATTATACACCTTATCCCTATGAGATTTGTTAGTGCGCATATCAGTTTAGAAGACTCGCCCATTTCAGTGCAAATGAGTTTTCCTGGTTTTTTATTGTTTTTTCTCAGCATATTCAAACGTATAGCACAGTTGGCTCTGCTTATTCTTGTTATTAACTTGCTCGGCTACTTCACCTATAGGCATTTTATAGAGGTTGCCCAAGAGCAGAAAAATCGCCTATATTCAAGGTTTCAAAGCCTGAATTCGGAAATAGATTCCCTAGACAACAAAATATCCCAGTCTTATGGCAACGAAGATTTGCTTTACATAAAGTTTGGGCTTGTGGTGCCAGATACCAATCTGAGAGAAATGGGTATTGGCGGTTCACCCTTGCCAGATAGCTTGCTCACTTGGTCTGCCACACCCATAAAAAAACTGAAAACCAATGTGTCCGAGAGATTCCACAGCATAGAGTCTAAAATGGAAAGGTCGCGCAATTCCTATTTGAATTTGCAGCTTTATATGGAACGGTTATACGGGAATTTGCAACATACACCCTCTGTTATGCCAACAAATGGTTTTTTGAGTTCTCCCTTTGGTTTTCGCACTCATCCGGTAACAGGTGAAACTGAAAAAATGCACTTGGGAATAGATTTATCCGCTTCTAAATGGACAGTTATTCGTGCTACGGCAAATGGTCGTGTTGAAAGAGTTGCAGACAGTGAGACTTTGGGCAGGTATGTAGCCATAGACCACGGCAATGGCATTGAAACACGCTATGGACACATGGAAAAACCCTTTGTTAAAGAAGGGCAAATGGTATCTAGATTTGATGTTATAGGCTACATTGGGAATACAGGCCGCACAACCGGAAACCATCTTCACTACGAAGTGTGGGTGAACGGCGTGGCTGTGAATCCTATTTATTATATACTACCGGATCAATATTCGGTAGAATAAATCTTATCCTAAGAGGTTAATATGAACCCATTGATAATGGGGGCGGCAATGTTTTTATTGCCGCAGTGTCCTTACTTTTATGAATTTTTGCCAGACCCTACAGATGTGGCAGATAACGAAGGAGAGTATCTCAGAGTGAAATGGGAAAGCGTCCCAGTTCCTTGGGATACGCTTTACTTGAAAATGGAAGAACATAATCCTTTGGCAATTTATGTTCCACCTGATTCTTTTTTCACGGAACTCTTATTGCACAGAGGCGCACCCGAAGCCTGCCCTGTGAAAGAAGGCCTGCTGTGCAAGCCTTTGACAAGCACAGCTTTGCCAAATTCCAGAGCGAGCATTTGGTATTTAAGTGCTGGTATTTGCAGAGACACGGCATATTTACCCGTTCCAAAAGCTGGGAAGATTCTTGTTCGGGATATGGCTAGTGGGGAATGGCTAGTGGGGAGTGGTGGTGGTTCGGGAACGGAATCTTTTTTACCATCTTTGGATTCCATCGTTTCTATTTATGGAGAAATTCCACTTTATATATCAGAGGTTGCGCCTTGCCCAGAAGAAGGAATTCCCGAATGGTTTGAGATTACAAACCGCACGGTGCAAGCCTTTCCGCTAAATGGTATTTCCGACTGCAAAGCTAAAACTCCGCTAAAAAGCACGGATTCAATTAAAGGCAAAAGTTCTGTGTTAATAACAAAACATTCTGATGATTTAAGAGATTTTTTGGGAGTAGATGAAATTCCAATTTATCAGATATCCATTGCCACATTAAAAAACACAAACGATACTTTGCGACTTTGCTATAATGGCATTAAACTGGATTCCGTTATGTGGGGCAAGGCGGTGAACCGCCCAATAAAATGCCCAGGCACAGAAAAAATAAGCCCAGGTTATGTACCAAAAGTAACAAATAACTCAACAAAGGTTCTGCAAATATCCGAAAGAGTTTTGGAACGCTCAAACAGAAAAGCAATGCTCAGAATTCGCATAAATTCTGGTGCTAAATCAGAACTCAGACTAATAGACAGAAGCGGTGCTCATATTTTGAAAAAAAATTTTAACACTAATAATAACGATTCTTGGATTGAAATTCCAGAGTGGCGGCGTTGCCAAAACGGGCCGTGCTTTATACACTTGCAAGGGGAGGGCATAAATGAAACGGCTGCTTTTATTGTTCGCCCTTGAATGTAATGCGCTAATGCTGCCATCGCTGAACAACCTTGCGCTTTGGAATACTTGGGATGTTTTAGAAGTTGAAAAAACTAAAACTATTACATTCCGTTACAGCGAGCCTTTTTACAATTTTCAAAATGGCAAACTGGATATTGCTTGGAGTGATGGCTCTTTTTTGGCGGCAACGGGTTTTGGGAGTGCAGTTTTGGATTCCATTTACAAGGAGTTTGAATTTTCTGGAAGTATTGGTTTTAAGCCATTTGATTTTTTATCTCTCAGCATAGCGGAAAACGCAAATATATCTTGGATTCCAGAAAATGCCTCTTGGCAAGAACACAATATTTTTGCAGGTGCGAGTTATTTTTACAGAGACTGGGCAAAAATTTCCGGTTTCCAAAAGACGCGCATTATCTCAAAAACTCCAATCTTTATTTCTTGGTTTCTTGCTTGCGAAACAAATTTCAGTTCGCTTTATTCATTTGGAGCGGAATTGCCATTAAACGCAAAAAACGATGCGGATTTTAGATTTTTCCAAAAAATAAGTTTAGGATATTTCACCGTCTATAACTCTTTTGCTTATCCTGGCCCTGCGCTTGGCTTTGGTTTTATTTTAAGCAATTCTCGTGCCGTTGCTGGAGCAGGGCATTTGCGAGGTAGCTATCCAAACGGACACACAGGATATATAATTAAATGGCAGGTACAGGACTGAGCAAACTTTCATTTATGTTGAAAAAAACATTGTGGTAATATTTTTCCAGCAGATAAATTGCCGTCTTTGAATTTGGCCAGTCTTTTTTCACCCCAATGGTTTCAAGCCCTCTGGTTAAAAGCTGCATACTTTCTGGCAAATCGAATTTCCATCGCATTTCGTCCCATTTGAAAATAACAATGGGAACCTTTGGGCTTTCTGCAAGCCCACGGCTACCTCTATCGTTTTTTACATCAAAAGGACCAAGTTTTAAATCTTTTGCTCTACGCAAAATTCCTTTTTCGCCAAGAGCAAAGCGAAGCATTTTGTAATCTGGATATTCCGCAAGCACGTTTTCCCTGAGCAACAAGCGATAAGTTACAATAACCAAAATTTCGTGGAAAGGTCTTTGCACAACAAAAGCACTATCTTCGTAAAGGGCAGCCTGCTCTATGCTTTCTAGCCAATAGCGCGAGTTATCTGTGAGCATCAGCAAAACGCTATCCGGCACGGCGGTTTTTACTGGAACGTTCATCAGGTTCTGCCAAGCCGGCTCCAGAGCCTGCTTTCTCAGTTGAATTTCACTTTCTGATATTTCTGGCTGTGGCGGGCTGACGGCGCAGGAAATTGCAAATATCTGAACCAAAATTACCAGAATTTTTAGAATGTTTAAATTACTTGCCATTATTAACATTTCCCCATTAACAATTTAAATTCGTTTTCAATCCATCTATTGCTCCAGCCAAAAAATGTGGAACGTCTAATTATTCTTTTAACTGTTTTTCTTGTTATTTTTTTCCCGCCTTCGCTTATAACACGTAAGTTATCCGCAGCCATTAAACTTGGCCAAAGGCAAAACAGACGTATTCTGTGTTCGTGGCGAGGTAATGTTTTTATATAGTCTTTTGCATCTTGCAAATGTCTTTTTGCTTTTTTTGTGAGTTCGCTTATAACAAAATTTTTCTTTTCTTGCTGCACCTCTGGTGAAAAAAATTGCTGCACAGAGTTTATTCCGTGTTTGCGGCAAAATTCCATTGGCACAAAGCAAACATTTCTCAAAAAATCGTCTCGTATATCTTTTATTATGTTCACAAGCTGCAAGGCAAGCCCAAAAGAAACAGCTCTCTCCCGTAATTTTTTTTGCCGTTCCTCTCCGATTTTTTTGCCAGAAAAACAAAATAATTCCGTTAGCATATTGCCAACAAGCCCCGCCACAAAGTAACAATACCTGTCTAAATCTTTTTCGCTTTCTATTGTAAACCAATCACCTTTTTGCTTGCTTTGCCGCAAAATAAATTCCGCCATTCCTTCGCACATCTCTCCAACGCCTTTTTTTATTGCGCTTGCAACAGGCTCTGCATATTCAGAGAGCAAAGGTATCACGAGCCTCGCATTGCAGCACAAAAAGCAATCTTCTTTTCTGTTGCTTTCCCAACTTTTTGGAAGAGCCTCTGTGAATTCATCTATGCTTTGCCCACCAGTGCTTATAGCTTTCGAAAATTTTTTAAGCAACGAAACTTTTTCTTCAGCAGGTAAATCTGGATCATCTTCTATTGTGTCTGCCATTCGCATATAGAGGTATGCCAAAAGAACAGGTCTCTTCAATATTTTTCCCAAAACTCTGATATTAAGCGCAAAAGTTCGCGAAACTTTATTAAGCGTTTTCTCTGCGTATTCCCAAGCTCTTTTATTTTCAGTTTTCAATTCTCAATTCTCAATTTGGTTACAATTTCGCTTCCCCACGTAAAAACTGCAAGAGCCTGCCCTGCTTATCCGCTAGTCTAAGGTCGTTTTGCTGTTGCCATTGCGTTTTTGCGAGTAGCTGGCTATCTGAAATTTCGTCTCCTTTTGCCAAAGCCTGATTTGCTAAATGGGTATAAATTTGAAAATATCTGTCTTGCTGCAAACGGATTATTTCGTTGGTTCCATAAAAACGAATTTTAATTTCTGCAAATACAGCAACACCGAGGCCAACAAACAAAAACACAAGATGTCTATACGGAATTAGATAGTACAAAGCACAGGCAAAAGACAAAATCCCAAGCCAAAATAGCAGAATGCTCACTGAGCGAATTAACTTCTTTTTTCTGCCTTTCCAAGACATTGGCAAATATGGCCAAGATCTTCCACTTCTGATATGTTTTTCCAAATCGCAGGGATAATCATAAAAACGACACCAAAAAAAATAAGCAGGCAATACCAGCACGGGTATCCAAAACAATGACCCAAAACCATACGCTTTATTTAAGAAAAACTCAAAATCCACGGAAGTAATATAGAAATATTCCTATACTATCTGTTGCCAATTTGGCACTCCATAATTACCATCTTTAGGCAAAACAGATTTCCAGCCCCCTGTTTCCTCTGTGTTATCCCAGGCGTGCTTGGGAACAACCTTGCTATCGCTACCCAAGCAGTATGGAGGCAAAATTTCTGCGTTTTTATTAATCTGATCCCTTGTGAAAAAATGGTCTTTTTGCAAAAAATCGCATATTTTTTTATCTTTTGGACCTAGGTCTATTCGGTAAGTGGTGATACCATTTATGTCGCCTTCGCTTACTGTTTTTATTGTTTCGTTCAATGAATGTTGCCAATTCTCCATAAGGGAGTTTTTTCTATCTGCACTTATGCCTTGCGAGTTCAGCCATACTTCAATTTCTGCCTTGCTAGGTTTTTTTTCTGCAAGAGAGTCTGCCATGGGGCGTAGCACAGCAGCATATTTGCCAGAGACCGCTATTTTTGAAATACCCTCTTTTTCTTTTTCGCTATTGCTGTGGTGAATAACAATATATGCCCCTATGCCAGAGAGCGTTATAGTCAAAATTAAAATTAGAACTACAATGGCTATTCCCATGCAAACTCCTTATTCGTGTACAAGTGTGCCTATGCCGCTTTGAGTTAATGCTTTTGTCAAATTTCCCTCTGCCAATTTGAACACAAAAACGGGCAACTTGTTTTCCCTAGCAAGAGCCACCGCCGCAGTATCCATAACCGCCAAATTCCTTTTCAAAATTTCTTCATAAGTGATGTCGTTAAACTTAAAAGCAGATTTATCTTTCATTGGGTCTGCGGAATAAATACCGTCAACTTTGGTAGCTTTCATCATAACATTGCACCCACTTTCTATGGCTCTCAAAACCGCAGCGGTATCTGTGGTGAAAAAGGGATTGCCTGTGCCAGCGGCAAAAAGAACAACCTTGCCCGCTTCCAAAATCTGCGTGGCTTTTCGGCGGTCAAAAATTTGGCAAAGCGGTTCCATACCTATTGCACTCATAATCTCAGCACCCAGCCCGTGCTTTTCAAGCGCATCTTGCATGGCTATGGAATTCATAACCGTTGCGAGCATCCCTATTGAATCTGCAGCGGCACGGTTCATGCCGTGAGAAGCGCTTGCAGAAACGCCTCTTGCAAAATTCCCACCACCAATCACAAGGGCAATTTGGGCACCCATATTAACAGAACCTGCAATTTCCTGTGCCACTTGGTTTATGATTTGGTTATCTATCCCATGCCCGGCATCGCCAGCCAAAGCCTCGCCACTTAGTTTCAAAAGACATCTTTTAAATTCAAGCATAATAAAGCCTCCCAGCGGACTTGAACCGCCGACCTGCTGATTACGAATCAGCTGCTCTACCAGCTGAGCTAGAGAGGCTAGTGGGGGTAAATATAGAAAAAACCAAAATTTTAAAAAAAATCGCTAAAGTTATGGTATTTTTATGCCGATATACGAATTAGGATAATTCTATATTATCCTAGTTGTGG
>CAZIMU010000107.1:0-6544 GCA_964540355.1 uncultured Fibrobacteraceae bacterium
AAATAGCGGTTAAAGATTCTCTGATAAGGGAATTGCTCGCTTATGGCGCAGAACTCCAGTGGTATCAAGATGGGCCAGACGAAAGCGATGAGCTTGCTAGGCGCATGGCAAAATTGCAGGGGATAAAAAACGAAAGAAAATGGATATGCGATATTCCTCCCGTGCCCGCCTTGCTCGCAAGGGATAGATTTATAGCAGGCGATGTTACGCAAGCCGCTTTTTTCGCTTTGGAGGCATCTTTAATTTCAGATTCGGATATTATTGTGAAAGCGGTTAATTTGGATTCAAGCAGGGCGGGAATTTTTGGGGCTTTCAGGCGGCTGGGTGCAGAGATTGATATTGTTGCCCGCCACGAAAGAGGGCGTGATATTTGGGGAGATTTGAGGGTTAAAAGGGCAAAAATGTTAGTTGGCAGGCGGCTTGGCACAGATGTTTTGCAAACCTGTTTAGACGAAATTCCCTTGCTCGCTGTCCTAGCTTGTTTTGCCGAAGGTGAAACCATTTTTAAAATTCCTGAATGGGCGGTTGATTTTTACAAGCCTATTTTAGAGGCTATTTATGAAAATCTAAAAATTGCGGGCATAGAATGTGGTCTTTATGAAGACGGTTTAATTTTGCGCGGCAAAGCAGAAATTGAGGCAGATGGTTTTGACTGCAAAAATATGCCCATTTTGGGGCTAGCTTTGCACATATTGAATAAAAAAGCAAAGAGCAAAGAAACCGTTAAAGGAATTGAATGTGCCCAAAATTTATGGCAGGGGGTGTTGAATTGAAAATAGGCATTGTAATTCGCAAGGAGCAGAACCCAAAGTTGCGGGAGGCTTTGGAGGCTATAAAGTTGTGGGGCAGGGGCAAAAGCACGCAAATTATTTATGGTCCAGAATCGCTTTTGAAAAAATGTGATGTTTTGGTTGCTGTTGGCGGAGATGGCACGGTGCTTTGTGCCTCTCGCATAGCGTGCGGAAAGGAAATTCCCATTGCTGGCATAAATGCTGGTCGCGTTGGCTTTTTGGCGGAATACGGCATAGAGGAAATTCCAACTGTTTTGAACGCTCTTTCAAAAGGTACTTTCAAAACTCAAGACCGCATAATGCTGGATTGTTCTGTTTATTTGAAGAATAAAAAAATTCTGAGCCGCACCGTGTTAAATGAGGTTTTTATTCACGCCCACGCTCCAGCGAGAATGGTGAATTTAGAGGTTAAAATAAACGATAAATTTTTAACCGAATACTGGGCAGACAGCCTAATGCTCGCCACGCCAACAGGTTCCACAGCCTATAACCTAGCTGCCGGAGGTCCAATAATATATCCCTCTGCGGAGGCTGTTGTTTTGAACCCCGTTAATCCAATGAGCTTATCTGTTAGACCAATTATAATTCCCTCTTCTTGTGCTTGCAAAATAAAATGCGTTCAAGGCAGCACCGCAGAAATGGTTTTTGACGGCCACTTCACAGAAGAGTTAAACGACAAATCCGAACTCCTAATTTGCCGCAGCCGCCACATAACTCGCTTTGCCCACACCGACGATTCGGGCTTTGTTCAGGCACTCAGGGAGAAGCTTGGGTGGACAGGGAAGATGAAAAGTGGGCCCACTCACTATTTAAATTGATTTTCGTTGGCTACAATAAAATCAGCGGGTTTCATTATAGAAGTTTCTTTCGGGAAATGCTTTATGTTTCCAGTGATTAAAATAGCCCTTGCTGCTTTGTGCAAATCGTAAAATTTCCTGTCGCTTTCGTCTATCATTTTGATTGTGCTTTTCTCCGTTTCCATAGCAACGCCTTTCCTAAAAATTAGATTTATAATTACGCTTATTTCCAAAGGCGTAATCTGTAACCTTGGATAACGCAATACACGATTATATTCATTCATAATTTCAGTATTATAATAAGGTTGCAACTTATTTATGCGAATCAGCGTTACTATTTCAGATGGATACCCTTTTGCAGAAATCTGAGATGACACCAATATGTTTGTATCTAAAACAACTTTAATTAATTGTTTTGTTTTATTTTTCTTTTTTGGCATTAATTCTTACTTCGGAGATTATATTGTTTATTTCTTTTATACCCATTTTTGAGTTTCCATTTTTTTTGGATCGCTCTTGCACATCCGACATAACTTTTGAAAATTCCATATCTAGAAGCACATCATTCAGCATTTCAAGACTTTTGTCGTCTATTTTTATTAAAATATGAGATACCTTGCCACTTCGTGTTAAAACTACTTTTTTCTGCTTTGAAGCAACAGCCAAAGCCACCTTCGGAGACTTAGAAAATTCTTGAACGGATAAAAATTGCATAAACTAATCTCCTTGTAACAAAAGTACAATAGAAATTAGCTGGTGGGCCCAGCAGGACTTGAACCTGCGACCAGCGGATTATGAGTCCGCTGCTCTAACCAACTGAGCTATAGGCCCTAGCTAATTGCTTTTGTTTCCTAAAAGTAGTAAATAATTTTCGGCCGTATAGTCCCAAGTTACTTTTACAGATGCGGCATTGTCAATAAGCCTTGACCACAAGCTCTTATTTTCTCTGAAAATGGATTCTGCTGTGCGTATTAGCTCTAAAACCATATCTGGCGAAGCACTTTCCGAAATAAAAGCATTTGCCTTTGTGGAATCTTCATTAGCATTGGCATTAAAGGGCACTGTGAACACAAAAGATTCTTGAGCGCGCCTATTGCTGAGCGGTATTGTGCCTGCGGCAAAGGATTTTATATAACGCGATAGAGATGGTTCTCCAGCATTTATTGAAAAAAACATATCTGCGGCAACAACCCTTTGGTACAAAGTCTCTTCGTTTTCGGTTAAGGGAACGATAGCTATTTTGTTTTTGTGTTTTTCTTGAATGGTGGTGAAATAAGGATAGTTGGCATTGTTCTCCGATATGCCTATCACCATTTGCAAATCCAAGTTTAGCAGATTAGCCAAAATGGTAGCTATAATTTGGGCGGAATCTTCCGCAGTAGAATCTATGTGCGAGTACATGAGCATACTGGAATCCACATCCATGCCGAGCTTCTCCCTTAGGCTATCTTTGCATTGCTTTTTGTAGCTATCGTACTCGTTTGGAAGGTTCCATATAGAATAATCAATGCCGCTTTGAATGCTATAGAGCTTGTGCTTTTGGCTTTCCAAAAATCCTCTCATTCCACCTTGCAAATCCGTGGAAAGCAACCAAGACAGGTAGGCTGCGGAGGTAAATACAACTTTGTCGGAGTAAAGTATGGCAGCTTTTAGCATACTTACCTTGCCCCAAAATTCATAGCCGTCTATGTCAAAACCCTCAGGTGGCAGTCCAATACGTGGTATGTCTTCTGGGCTGGAAAGATAGTCATAACGGATATTGTGAGCTGTTAGCATAACCGGAATATTTGCAAAATAGTCTTTATATACGGTTTTTATGAGTGCCCCAGCAATGCCGCCCCATTCATGAACGTGTATTCCATCTGGCTTAAATTTCATTTTTTCGCAATAGTTAAGAGCCGCAGATGTTAAAAAGGAATATCTCAGATTATTGTCGTAGTAGGGTTTTTCTCCTGGGTTGCCATATATGCCAGCTCTGCCAAAATAATTGTCGTAGTGTATGAACAGGTCGTTTTCATTGTTTACGCTTTCCAGCACCGAATACTCCCTATTTTCCAGTTTTTCAGTGAATTTCTTGCTATGATGCCCGTGTTTATAGTCCTTTTTGTTTGTTAATTCGGAAAAAAACGGCGAAAATCCCAGAACTTCTGCTCCTAACCTGCGGTACGCACTTACAATGCTGCCCACAGTTCTAGCCAGCGGGCTGTCGCCCACGGGGTAGCATTCGGAACAAATTACAAGAATTTTCATAAAAAACACTCATTGTTATAAAAATATACCTCTATTACTATAAAAATATATTTTTCTCAAAAAAAAAGAACTATTTTTAGTTGTAGTAGTAGTCCAACTTAAACTATGAGGTCAATTATGTTCAAAAAGGTGGTATTTTCTCTTGTGTCTGCGGCTGTATTTTTTGGTTGCAAGGGCAAAAACGAAAGTGACGGCGATTCTTACTATAAAGAAGGGAAGTACAGGAATGCCGTTAATTCCTATACAGCTGCCCTGAGCAAGGGCAAGATTTCCGATGGTTTTTACGATAGTTTTGTTATAGCTTATGCCAGCGCAGCAAAGCAAACCGCTAAAAAGAATGCGAGCGACGAGATTATTCGCTCTTACATGGAGCAAATTCACAAGAATTTGCCAAAATCAAAGAAAGCAGCCACCAAAGACTCTGTGGTGCTGGCTTTGTCCGAAATTGGCGCGGCACAGGTTTTGGGTGATTTTGAATACGAATATACCTTGCAGGGCTTTCGCAATTTAGACAGCGCAATTAGCATAGCCAAGCGAAATAACGGTTCCAATGCGGGTCTTGCCGAATCTTCCCGCAAAAAGGCAGAAGATGCCATTGTTAAGCGGGCTATTGAAAATTCAGATGGCGCAGAAAACACCATTGCTGCTGAATATACGCTTTTGGAAGCAGAGGTGGTGGCTCCAAAGAATCCTGCTTTAAAAGCAGCATTAAACAAAATTCGCCTTAAAAATCGCGGAGATTACTTGCTTTTTGCCGAAGAAATAATCGGGCAGCGCGCAAGCCGCTTGGTGGACAAATACGGCTATGTTATGAGTTTCCCTATACTCAGCATTGGGCCAACAAGCACAACCGGAGAATTAGCTGTATGGAACAGCACAGGCAACAACGTGGACTTTGACGTTAGCACCATTAAAATGGTTTCAACTGATGGTCAATCAGCAGATGCCAAATATGTTGGTGGCGGCTGGTGCTTTATGAGCGATCATCTTGGCAAAATGAAAAGCCAGTTCAAGGGTTCCGTGGGTAGGCTCCTTTCTGAATTGAGCTGCCAGGCAAAGGTCTCTTTCAATTATCCTAGCGGCTTTGTTCCGGATTATATTGAAGTCAAAGACAAAGACAACAATATTGGAAGAAAATATTTTGGCAACAACAAGTAAAGCGACTTATGCAATACAAAATCCTTGTTGTTGAAGACGAAGAATTCATAAGAAACGGCTTGCAAGAAAGTCTTGAAATGGAAGATTACGAAGTTGCTGTTGCAGGTGATGGCGAAGAAGCGTTGCAAAAAGCAGATACTTTTTTGCCTCACTTGGTTCTTTTAGACGTTATGATGCCCAAGAAAAACGGCTTTGATGTTTGCAGAATTTTGCGGAAAAAATATCCCAGCTTGGTGATAATAATGCTAACCGCAAAAGGCGAGGAATCTTCAAAAATCATGGGTTTGAACATAGGCGCAGACGATTATGTCACAAAGCCTTTTTCCACCTTTGAACTGCTTGCCAGGGTTAATGCCTTTTTTAGAAAACTTGCAGTTCAAACAGAAGGGCCTGCTTTTGCAAGCGAAACTGCCGAGTTTTGCGGGATTAAATTGGACTTTAAAAAATACGAGGCTTCAAAAAATGACGTGCCACTTGATTTGAATGTGAGAGAATTTCAAATTCTCAATTTGTTTTGCAAAAAGCGCGGCGAGGTTATATTAAGAGAAGAGTTTGTGCAACTCATAGATTCCAGTTCAAATTCCAGAACCATAGATAACTACATAGTGAAGCTCAGGCAAAAAATAGAAGACGATCCGGAAAATCCAAAACTCATATTGTCTATAAGGGGAATGGGGTATAAGCTAGATGCGTAGCTCGCTTGTATTTATTGGTTTATTGTTTTCAATTCCTTGTTTTGCGAGCCTTGCTAACAATAAAATTCAAGAAGCTGCTTATATTTTGAACATAGATAAAGATACGGCAAAAGCCAAGGAATTATTTGATTTAGCCCTTAATTATCAGGGTGCTACAATTAGAGAAAAATTGAACGCTCATTTGTATTTGGCAAAAATTGCAGAAGCTAGGCTAGATACTCAGGGTATTGTTAAGCATTATGGTTTTTTGAAAAATAATTCAGAAAATAGTTCGCTTGCTTATATAGCCGCAGACAAGGAAAAACAGTTTGCGGCAACGAATGAAAAAGTAAAAATTTCTAGCGAGAAAATTCTTTACGAGCAAAAAAATACAACTTACCAGGAAATAAAATCTGACCAAGTTTCCAATTGCTTTGCAGAAGGAGAATTGCTCGCTGGTCGCATAGTGGTGTATAACTGCCCGAATAAAAATTCCCTGCATTTGATTTCAAGTCAACAAGGCTTGGAAATAGGAAACATTCCATACTCAGACGTACCTGCAAAAGTGTTTTTGGCTTTTGATGGGCTTTTTCTCTATTGCAAGAATTGGCTTTATTTTCACAGGCTTGGCGAGGATTTAAAGAATTACGCTTGGCGAAAACCCGCTCTCGAAGTGCAAGATATTGAAGATGTCGGAGATAAAATTTATGTTTTAGACATAAGCGGAAAAATCAGTTTGCTGAACAAGAATTCAGGATATTTGATTTCTGTTGCAAAAAGCGATGGAGAAAATTTTTTTAGTCCGGGTATTGGGCTTATTGGCACATATCAAAAAAACGGCGGAATATCTGTGTTCGATACGCTTTTGAACAAT